>NZ_JBYTDL010000017.1:31891-101676 GCF_058791335.1 Lysinibacillus sp. EB271-A1-10B | reverse complement strand
GTCCGGTTCAATACCGAACTCATTTTACTCAAGCTGCCTAATGAAATAACCGTGTCTAACTTTTAGGGGTCACTTCAGTTTGCTTTTGGAAGGTTTTGTTTGATTTAGTTGTACTTACTTATCAAGCTAAATCTTGGTACGTAGTTCTGTTTTTTAATAAGGCAAAAATCCAATGTAATAGTTTATTAACACAAGCTATTATCGCTACTTTAAAAGGTTTTCCTTCGTCACGTTTTTTATCATAGAATTCGCGTAATTTCTTGTTTCGAGGAATGATTCTATCGTCTGTTTTAGTTTTCCTGCAATCTCGTATTGCACAACGAACAGCCATGAACAAGGCATGACGAAGTCTACTTGAACCTCGTTTTGTAATCCGATTTTTTGTCGCTGAAAACTTACCTGATTCGAAAACACTTGGGTCAACTCCAGCGAAAGCCACAAGCTTTTTAGGGTTGTTAAATCGATCTATTTCACCAATCTAAGAAATAATCGTTGCAGCGATTTTTTCACCGATACCTGGAATAGATTTGATAATACTATATTCTTCAATTTCTTTAGCGAGGGCATCTATTTCTGACTCTAACTTTGATAGATGCTCTTTGTACTGAAGAAGGATCTTTATATACATATCAAGACTTAAAATATGACTCTGGTAAACTGTTTTTTCAAAAGGATTACGAGCTGCAGCAGCTTTAAGCTGTATAGCTTTTTCATTTGCCCATCTAATGGATCTACTCTTACATAGTTCATTAATTTTGTCTGTAAGGGATTCCTCACTTGCTTTCAAAATATCTTCTGAAGAAGGGAACTCTGAAAGAGTTAATAGTGAAACATTAGAATATAAATCTCCGAAGACCCCGTTATATTCAGGAAATACCTGTTCAAGGACTGCCTGAAATTGCAACTTAGTTTGAATCATTACGCCAGTTATATTTTCATGTTGTCTTGTAAGATTACGGAGATTTAATAACTGCACACCACGTTTTTTATATGGCTCTAATTCCTCTTTATAGAACAATTCACAAAGAAGATAGGCATCAATGGCATCCGTTTTTACTTTTCTCAAACTTGATCCTCTTGCCTTATATGAAATTAACGGATTAATGATGATCAATAAATATCCTCGTTCTTCTAAATGATGTATGACAGGCGCACCATAATGTCCTGTAGCTTCTAAAATGATTGTAGGCTTCATACCAGCCTCGTTTTTTACATCCTCTAAGAATATGACAAGGTCATTTAGACCTTCTAAAGTATGCGTTACCTTAAAACTTTTACGATACGGTTTGCCTTTATCTAAGAATGCCTGAACTTGGCTTTCTCCTTTTGAAATATCCAGACCAACGACTGGATTCATTCTTAATCCCCTCCTAGAATCATAGTTTGCCAGTTACCCCTAATCCTCCATGCAGTGTCATAGCTTCGCTTGTTATACGAGATCTAAGTCCCAACCAGCCTCAATCATGTTTCTGCAAGTAGGGGGCGAACGGTTTAGTTGACGGGGTCAAGCCCCACGAGCAGATACGTTCTACCCTGGCTACTGCTATAATAAAACCAAATAAAAAATGGTCAACCAGAAATATCTGGTTGACCTTATAATACGAACGAAGCAGGTTAGTTGAAGATTATATCTGTATATAACAAGTAGCGTTTTGGTAATTTTTACATTTTGTTTCCTTATACAAAGATAGTACAATTTTCAGTAAGGCTTATATAAACAAGAAGAGTAATAAGCTATTTTATAAACTTGTGGTGAGAAAATGTATAAAATTAGGCATATTAATGTTCCCGTGGAAGGCTCGGATCTATTCGTTACAGCTGAATTCGAAAAGAAAGTTACACTTTGGTCATTTGCTTCCAAAAAGAAACTATCAGAATTTGATACTATTTTAGATTGTGGAGGGCAAAGAATGGTGTTAATCCCTTCTCCTAGCCCAATTGTAGTTACGGCGGCGTACTACCGTAAAGGTGTTGCTGCTTACGATGCATTAACAGGAGAAAAATTGTGGCATCGCAAAGATCTTACAAAAGTACAATATGTTGATAGATTAATAATAGATGATGAAATAGCTATCGGTTTGGGACGTAGCCAAGGTCCTTATATGATATTAAATTTAAGAGATGGTTCTACTAAGGAGCAGATAAGAGGCGTTAGAAGGATTTTTACAGACAACGAAGGTTCAAAAAGGTTAGTTGTAAAAGATTCTCAAGATAAACTTATTGATGTTACCAATAATAAAGTTCTGTTTAAGGATAGAATCAATCCTGAAAGAGTTGAATTCTTAGATGATCATTTTGTAGTTAATACATATAAAAAAATTGTTTGTTACGACTTTGAGGGTCAAATTGTATGGCAATATAACTGTCCTGAAGGGCATATTTTTCATAATTTAAGTAGGGATGTCAAAGAAGATGAGTGGCTGTTTATTCTCTGGAATTGCCAAACAGGAGGACCTGTATCCATTTGTAGAATAAACGATTCTGGGGTATTAGTAAGTAAAAAAATTCTGGGTAATTTATTTCTATATGAATTCATAAAGGAAGGTGAATTTGTGATTACCTCTGATGGTGAGGTAAGAAATACGGATACACTTAGTGTTGAATGGAAGTTCTGTAATAAACTAATACAAAATAGTTAGTAATATCATTTATATTGCCAATAGGATTAGAATGGTTTTGGCCTAATTTCATTAGTGCAAAGTGCAAAATGTGAAATGTCACACTTAAACTAACGGAGTGCAAGAGTTAAACAAGGTGTTGCTGCGGCAGCATCTTTTTTCTTGTTGTGCTAACGGGGCAGATTAGTTGAATAAGAAATAACAATTGATATAGTCGAATCTAGGGTTTAAAGAATTACACACATATAATTGGAGGATGAAATGGACACAAAACAATTAAGAAAATGGGCAGAAAAATATGACGTTGAGAAACAAACTATTGAAGGGTTTTTGTACTATATTAATTCTTTTGAAAAGGAAGAAGGAGAATCGTTTTTTGACGAGAACATTGATAAAAATCAATTAAATCTTACTTTAGATAGTATAGGACTTTTCATTGGTGCTTGGAGTAAAGACTCATACATACAATATGGATTTGATTATATTACTTCATATCTAAAAGTTATCTATAAGGAAGATAATTTGGGTACCTATAAAATGTCTTTTACACTAGATGGGGAGATAGTTGATGATTCATTTTCACCTTTTTAAAGCTAGCTTACTCGGCTAATGGTGCAGGGTAGTTGAACAAGGCTATTTTATCCTTAATGGAGAATGGAGATTACAGTGTGAGTAATTATTGGAATTATAGAATAGTGAAAAAGAATTGGGAAGATGGATATGTTTCATATGAGATATGCGAGGTATATTACGAAAACGATGTACCTACTTCGTGGATTTGGGGTAAAAATGTTCTGAATGGAGAAAGTAAAGAAGACCTAGAGTGGACATTAAGTATGGTCTCAAAAGCGTATGAAAAGCCAGTGCTTGAAATAGTTGGCGATGATGAAGGCTTAATTGAAGTAAAGGAATAGTATAAAATTCTTATTCAACTAACGGGTGGCTTTAGTTGAATAAGATAGACAATCCAGCAGCAACAATCTTTGAGAAAACAGCCATTTATAAAGAGATTAATCGATATAGTAAGTATTACAAACATTTTAAATTCAGAAGTAAGGGAGAGTTGACTTTGTCCTATTATGTAATTGATGCTTTTACTGACACAAAATTTGGCGGTAATCCAGCAGGTGTCGTAATCAATGAAAATTTAGATGAAGAGTTCATGCAGAAATTTGCTGAAGAAGTTCGTTTTTCAGAAACAGCATTTATTAAAAAAATAGACAGTAAAAATTTTGACATAAAATTTTTTACTCCGACTGCATAGGTTGAACTTTGTGGACATGCAACTATTGCATCCTTACAGGCATTATTAGATAGTGGTGCTATTGAAGATAATAATACATATTTTATGAAAACACTCGCCGGCACACTTGCTGTTGAAGTGAATCAATCCTTTATCATGATGGAGCAAGCTGAACCTCAGTTAGGAAAAATATTCGATGATTATAATTGTTTGTCTGACCTTTTTAAAATTGATAAATGCCAAATAGGAGATATAAATTACAATTTAGTGCCTCAAGCTGCAAGTACAGGTCTTTGGGATATAATGCTTCCGATAAAAACAAAGGATGATTTGTATGCTTTAAATCCTGATTTTAAGGCACTTGCTGAATATACAAAAATCAATAAAGTGGGGGGCGTTCATGCATTTACGCTCGACACAAAAGAAGGGATAGCAGAGAGTAGAAATTTTTGCCCACTCTTTGGTATTGATGAAGAAGCTGCAACAGGTACTTCAAATGGGGCGCTTAACTTATTATCTTTTTCATAACCACATACTAAATGAATTTAATCAAGAGTACTTGTTCCTTCAAGGGCATAGTATGGGTAGACCATCAAACATTGTTACAAAATTAATTAAAAAAATAATCCAAGAGTTATGGTAGGCGGGAAAGCAATCATTTTGTCAAAGGGGAACTATGCTAGGGGTATTTAAATGTTGAAGTGAAAGTGATTTCCGTTCCAGGCTACTCGCTTTTCTGTGGGCGAGCGTCGAGAAACTTCGCTTTCGCACAGAAAACATCGGCTCCGTGGAGGGTCTCGCTCTCACTGCTAGAGGCATTGCTCTGCGATGAAAGCGAAGCGACAGCAACAACAACAACAAAGCGCTCAGTCGGAACGGAAATCACCCCCTCGTATTGCAAGGGGTAATTAATGTCTTTTTTATTCTTCATCATAAGATTGAATTATTTTTTGGATGGATTTCAGGGTTTCATAAAAATCCTCGTATTTCTCTAAGCCAATATCATTAATAATTCTTTCTTGAATATCTTCCCAGATGGGAGCAGCCTCGTTTAATTTTTCAACCCCTTTTTCAGTCAGAGTAATTACCTTCGTCCGAGCATCTTGCGGATCTTTCGTTATGTCTACATAGCCATTTTGCTTTAACAAGTTAATATTGCGTGTAATAGTTGTTTGATCGAGTAGCAAAATATCACCTAGTTGACTTATGGAAACTGATTGTTGATGATCGATATTTGCTAGCATGGAGTATTGTGTAACTTTTAAGCCAGTGGGCTGTAATAATTTATCATACAAGTGTGTCACGACTCTTGTTTTTTTTCGAAGGTTTGCACATACACATATTTGTGTGTAATCTATATTCTTCATTGCTCCGTACTCCTTTTTGAGTGAGTTCAATATTATAGTAGCCTCATTGGTTTATTTTGTTTAGATGGATAATGTTTCTTGACAGTGATAAAAGTAGTTATTTAGAATATATATGTATATACATATATTTTTGGGTTGTAAATGTAATTGTATCTTTCACATTAAAGAGTACACTAAAAATCTTCCAGGAAATGAAGGTGTTAAGATGAAGCGTATTCATTATAGCTGGTTTATTTTAATTATAACCTTTTTCTCAATTATTGTTGCAGGAATTACTATGTCATCATCAGGGGTGTTCATAGACTCCTTTGAAAAAGAATTTAATTGGGATCGATCTTTAATTGCTTTAGCGTTTGCAGTGAGTCTATTTTTATATGGATTTTCAGGCCCGTTTATGGCGGCGTTACTAGAAATAATTGGTTTAAAGAAAATGATGCTAGGTGCGATGGCTACATTATTCATAGGCATGTTGCTTACACTTTTCATGACACAATCATGGCAGTTAATCATTATATGGGGCGGTATTATTGGCTTAGGAGCAAGTCTTTTTTTAACTGTGTTAAGTCCTTATGTAGCTAATAATTGGTTTGTGAAAAGTAGAGGGTTGGCAGTAGGAATATTAACGGCGAGTACTGCAACAGGGCAGTTAATTCTCCTCCCTATATTGGCAATTATTATTGAGCATTATTCTTGGCAATGGGCGATTGGACTAATTCTCATCCTAAGTTTTGTTATGTTCATCACTATTTCTATTTTTATTAAAAATAAACCACAAGATATTGGAATTCTTCCTTATGGAATGGAAGAAAATCTTGAAATCCAACAAGAGAATCATAAGAAAAATCCGATTAGTATTGCTTTTAATGGTTTACTTGAGGCTATAAAGAGGAAAGAATTTTGGTTATTAGCGGGGAGTTTTTTTATTTGTGGGCTTTCGACTAGTGGGTTAATTGGTACTCATTTTGTTTCTTACTGTATTAGTTTTGGTGTCCCGTTAGTAACCGCTGCATCTTTCCTTTCTTTTATGGGAGTGTTTAATCTTGTTGGCACTACTTTATCAGGGTGGTTGTCTGACCGTTTTGATAATCGATGGTTATTGTTTTGGTATTACCTATTAAGAGGAACGTCTTTGCTTTTACTCCCGTTTGCATTAATGCAAGGGTCGTTCACTTTACTGACAATCTTTACAATATTTTATGGATTAGATTGGATTGCTACAGTGCCTCCAACGATTAGTATTTCTAGACAAATTTTTGGTACAAATAAAAGTGGCATTATTTATGGGTGGATTTTCGCTTCTCATCAAGCAGGAGCCGCAGTTGCCGCTTATGGTGGAGGCCTGATCTACAAGTTCTTCAATTCATATACTTGGGCCTTTTTCCTAGCTGGGGTGTTCTGTGCATTGGCAAGCTTATTTGTTATCATCGTGAAAAAACAAACACCGCATCAAGCCAATATTTGATAATCTATAATCAGTTGAACTGATAATATTTATTGGTAGTAGGCTTTTCGGCATAAAGAAGTGGTTGATTTCCGTTCCGACTGAGCGCTTTGCCGCTGCCGCTTCGCTTTCGCATAGAGCAAAGCTTCCTGAGGGCGTCCGATGAGCCGCTTCACTCTCTCTAGGGTCTCATCTGTGACGCTAATTCCCGTGGAGTCGCTCAGCCTCCACTCCAACCAGCCATTTCACTTAGTATGTATCTTCTGGCATATTACTCTAGTTTATCGTGTTACCACAAAACTAATAGATATAACAACATGAAGTTGAAGCCAATATTATAACAGCTTCAACTTTTTTGTTTAAATCTAAAATGGAAAAAAATTTTTGACATCATCCAAACAAAAGTTTATAATATAAACAAATATAACAAAAGGTGATGCTATGAATGAAAGAGAACAGGCGGTCCTTGCTTTAATTCGCCAGAATCCGTTTATGTCTCAGCAAGAGATGGCAGATAAGATGAAACTATCTCGACCAGTCCTTGCCAATTTAGTGTCGAGCTTAACGAAGCAGGGGAAAATTGTAGGTCGTGCATATATTTTGCCTGAGGAAAATGAAGTTATTTGTATCGGTGGAGCCAATCTCGACCGAAAGTTTCATGTCAAAGGGAATGTCCAATTCAGTACGTCCAATCCTGCAAGCTCTTCATTTAGTGTAGGTGGTGTTGGACGAAACATTGCTGAAAACTTAGGCAGATTAAATCATCAGGTAACATTGTTAACTACCGCTGGCAAAGATGCTGATTGGCAAGTAATCCAAGAAGCGTCAGAGCCATTTATGAATTTACGTTATGTAGAACAGTTACCGGATGTTTCGACGGGTTCCTATACCGCGATTATGGATGAGCAGGGTGAGTTGGCACTAGCAGTAGCGAACATGGATGTATACGAGCTTTTATTGCCAAGTTTGCTAAATAAACATGAGGCAATGCTGATGAATGCGGGCTGCTTTATTATGGATTTAAATTGTCCAAAGGAAACAGTGGCTTACATTCAGCAGGTGTCAATTGCCCGTGATATTCCATTTGTCATCGTGCCGGTATCTTCGCCGAAAATGAATCGATTACCAGATACGTTGCAAGGTGTAACATGGTTTATTTGTAACACAGATGAAGCAGAGACGATTGTTGGTCATACAATCGAAAACTCAACGCATTATGAAAAGGCTTTACAGCAACTTCTTACATTAGGTGCTGAGCATGTCATTATTACAGCTGGTAGTAAGGGTGTGTATGCAGCTTCCACTACAACGAAGCCAAGTCATTTCGTAGCTAAAGCTATAGAAAAAATTGAAGATGTGACAGGTGCAGGAGATGCCTTTGTCAGTGCTGTAATCCATAGCTGGCTTACTGGCCAATCTTTTGCAACATGTATTGATGCAGGCTTAACAAATGCCAAAAATACTCTTGCATCGCCATATACCGTAAGACCTGAATTATCAGTTGATTTGTTAAACAGTGAAATGGAGGAATAACAACATGAAAGAATTCATCGTATTATCAGAAGAAGTAAAAGCAGGACAAGCGAAAGGTTTACCAATCGTAGCATTAGAATCAACAATTATTTCTCACGGAATGCCATATCCACAAAATGTGAAAACAGCACGAGAAGTAGAACAAATTATTCGTGATAATGGTGCAGTACCTGCAACTATTGCATTAATTGATGGGAAAATCAAAATTGGTTTATCAGATGAAGAACTTGAAATGTTCGGTAATTCACAAGGTGTAGCAAAAGCATCTCGTCGTGACTTAGGCTATCTTTTAGCAACAAAAAAATTAGGAGCGACAACTGTAGCTGCAACAATGATTTGTGCGGAGCTTGCTGATATCGAAATTTTTGTAACTGGCGGTATCGGTGGCGTACACCGTGGTGCTGAAACAACAATGGATATTTCAGCAGACTTAGAAGAATTAGCGCAAACAAATGTTGCTGTAATTTGTGCGGGTGCGAAGTCCATTTTAGATATTGGTTTAACTTTAGAATACCTTGAAACTAAAGGTGTACCAGTCGTTGGATACGGTACAGATGAACTTCCAGCATTCTACACACGTCAAAGCGGTTTTGATGTAAACTTCAAGATTGATACGCCAGAGGAAGTGGCAGAGATGCTACGTGCAAAATGGCAATTAGGCTTAAAAGGTGGAGCAGTCATTGCTAACCCAATTCCAGAGTCTGAAGCACTTGAACATTCATTCATTACAGAAATCATTGAAAAAGCTCTAGTAGAAGCAGAAGAAAACGGAATTCAAGGTAAAAACGTAACACCATTCTTACTTGGAAAAGTTAAAGAATTAACAGAAGGTAAAAGCCTTGATGCCAATATTGCATTGGTAAAAAATAATGCAGTAATTGGGTCGAAAATTGCTGTAGCGTATAATAAATTAAACTCATAAACTTTTGTACAGAAAAAGAGACTCTTTGCGAAATATAAAATTCGCAAAGGGTCTTTTTATTCATTTGAGGGGATATTTTTCCAATTTTCACATTGTTCACGAGAATAACTAAACAAAATGACACAGTTACTTTACAATAGCCCATTAAATTTTATACAATTAAGTTTATATCTAATCTGAAAAATTTGACGAGCAAGGTGGACATGTTATGGCGAAAGAGCAAATTTTGACTCCCGAGGACGTTTTTGAGTTAGTCAAATCCTACATGAATGATGAAAATGTCGCATTCGTGAAAAAAGCATATGAATTAGCAAGGGATGCCCATATTGAGCAATTCCGAAGCTCAGGTGAACCGTATATTATTCACCCAGTGCAAGTAGCTGGTATTTTAGCTGAATTACAAATGGATCCAGAAACAGTTGCGGCTGGTTTTTTACATGATGTTGTCGAGGATACGGATTTTACGCGCGACGACTTAGTTCGTGAATTCGGCGAAGAGGTTGCAATACTTGTAGATGGTGTAACAAAGCTTGGGAAAATTAAATATTTATCTAAAGAAGCGCAACAAGCAGAAAATCATCGAAAAATGTTTGTAGCGATGGCGCAGGATATTCGTGTCATTTTAATTAAACTGGCAGACCGTCTACATAATATGCGCACATTAAAGCATTTACCTGCAGAAAAACAACGCCGTATTTCTAAAGAAACACTTGAAATTTTTGCACCACTTGCGCATCGTCTTGGGATTTCGACTGTTAAATGGGAGCTTGAGGATACAGCACTTCGTTATTTGAACCCGCAGCAATATTATCGCATTGTCAGTCTTATGAAGAAAAAACGTGATGAGCGTGAAGCATATTTAGACAATGTCATGACTGAAATGAAGTCACAGCTTACAGAGGTTGAAATTGAAGCGGATATTTATGGTCGCCCAAAACATATTTACAGTATTTATCGTAAAATGGTGTTACAAAAGAAACAATTCAACGAGATTTATGATTTATTAGCCATTCGTGTACTTGTCGATAGTATTAAAGATTGCTATGCCGTACTTGGGATTGTGCATACATTATGGAAGCCGATGCCTGGCCGTTTTAAAGATTATATTGCGATGCCAAAACAAAACCTATACCAATCATTGCATACAACAGTAATTGGTCCTTATGGTGATCCATTAGAAGTACAAATCCGTACAAAGGAAATGCATAAAATTGCAGAGTACGGGATTGCAGCGCATTGGGCATATAAAGAAGGTAAAAAAGTTGATAACGAAAAACAAAATGTCGACCAAAAATTAACATGGTTCCGAGAAATTTTAGAATTCCAAAACGAATCATCGAATGCTGAAGAATTTATGGAATCTTTAAAATTTGATTTATTCTCTGATATGGTCTATGTTTTCACACCTGAAGGGGATGTCATTGAATTACCGGCAGGCTCTGTACCTATCGACTTCGCATATCGTGTGCACTCAGAAGTCGGAAATCGTACAATTGGCGCGAAAATCAATGGTAAAATGGTGCCGCTTGATACACCGTTAAAAACGGGAGATATTATTGAAATTTTAACTTCAAAGCAATCATTTGGTCCGAGCCGTGATTGGCTGAAAATAGCCCAATCCTCACAGGCCAAAAATAAAATAAAGCAGTTTTTCAAACGTCATCTTCGTGAAGAAAATATCATCAAGGGCAAAGAGATGATAGAAAAGGAAATCCGTGCACAAGATTTTGACGTGAAAGAAACAATGTCAGCCGAAAATTTGAAGCGTGTATGCGAAAAATTTAACTATACAAATGAAGAAGACTTATATGCTGCTGTCGGTGTGAATGGAATTACAGCTCAGCAAGTTGCTAATCGTCTAGCTGAAAAGCGCCGCAAAGAGCGTGAACAAGAAGAAGCTCTTGAGAAAATTGAACAAAAAATGAAAAACCCTATTCCTCAAAAACGGACGGAATCGGGTGTTATCGTAAAAGACATTGACAATATGCTTATTCGACTATCTCGTTGTTGTACGCCAGTTCCTGGAGATGAAATTGTAGGCTTCATTACAAAAGGTAGAGGTGTTTCAGTACACCGTGCAGACTGCCCAAATATCCAAGTAGAAGATGAGCAGGAGCGTTTAATAGAAGTAGAGTGGGAACACGGACTTACTCCAGAGAGAAAAGAATATCCTGTCGATATTGAAGTTTCAGCTTTCGATCGACCAGGCATTTTAAATGAAATCATGCAAATTGTTAGCGAAACGAAAACGAATATTTTAGCAGTAAGTGGTCGTGCAGATCGCGATAAAATGGCAACGATTCATTTAACAATTTCGATTTCAAATATTTCACATCTGCATAAAGTAGTGGAGCGTATTAAGCAAACACCTGATATATATTCAGTACAACGTGTTATTAACTAATCGATTTCTTTGTTAAATGAATGGTTGGGCAGTAGCAACTTTGTTATGTACCGAAAAATGATACTTCTGGTGCATATAATGAGGAATTGAGGTTTTAAAAAATGAAAGTAGTTTTACAACGTAGTAAAGCAGCCTCTGTTACGGTTGACGGAAAAGTAACGGGAGCTATTGATAGCGGCTATGTTCTTCTAGTGGGCATTACACACGAGGACACGCAAGAAAATGTTGAATATTTAGCAAAAAAAGTAGCTAATCTTCGCCTATGGGAAGATATTGATGGGAAAATGAATCATTCCATTTTAGAGCATGGAGGGGCTATTTTATCCGTCTCACAATTTACATTGTATGGGGATGCAAAAAAGGGGAATCGTCCAAGTTTTACAAATGCAGCAATACCAGAAGTTGCGGAACCGTTATGGGAGGCTTTTAATAATGCCTTACGCGAACACGGTTTGCATGTGGAAACGGGAATATTTGGTGCAATGATGGACGTTGCACTTACAAATGATGGCCCAATTACGATACTTCTTGAGTCTAAATAAATGGTACGTTTCCTATAATTTCTTCATACATTTAATAGTATGGTTAGTTTTGTAGGAGGGAAGTGTGTTAATGGTGACTCAGGGAGAACGCATATCGAATCCATATTTATACGAAATGCTAAATCTGATGATTGGTCAGGCAATAGTAGTGCAAACAGAGAAAAATATCCATCAAGGAAAATTAATCTCTGTATTACCTGACAATATCGTTGTAGAGATTAGTCGTACTCCATTGTTCATTCGTCTAAAGGAAATCGTGTGGGTGACGTTGGCAAAGAGGGAAAAATAAGCGCATTAAGGTCTCTATACTCAGAGAATATGAGTTAGAGGCCCTTTTTGTTTAACTAGTAGTTAGTGAATGTCGATATTCATTTACAATACAGTGCCAAACCACCGTGTTTTTAATCGATTTCAGTTCCAACAGCTTATTTACACTTCTAAAAAGAAAACGTCATATTTGTTTGATAATCAAAAATAAGCTGCAAAGGAATGATAACTCTAGGTTCCTTAGCAGCTTATTTATATTGCCTAACGGACAGTAATTTAGTCGCACCGAAAGCGACACGTCATGCAGTCCCAATAATTAAGTTTCACTTTATTGATTCTCGTTAAAGTAATCTAAAACGCCTTGGTAGATGCCGAGAGTAGCTTGTTCCCGGTATTTAACGGTTGTAATAACACGTTCCTCGCTACCATTACTTAAGTAGCCCAGCTCAACAAGGACAGCTTTTTGACGATTTTCTCGTAGAACTAAATAATTTCCTTGTTGGGTACCACGATTTTTTAAATCGATTTTATTTGAGAGTCCATTATTTATTGCCTCTGCAAGACCTTGTTGATTACTATTCATATAATATGAGGTGAAACCATTAATGGAGCTATCGTCAGTTGCATCATAATGTATACTGATAAAAGCATCTGCTTCATATTGGTGTGCAATTGAAACGCGTTTGCGGAGGTCAACATATTCATCTGATTCTCTTGTCATGACAACATTTGCTCCAGCAGCACTCAACTTTGAAGCAAGAAGAGATGCAGTTTTCAATGTAATTTCTTTTTCGTCGGTTCCACGTTGTCCAGTTGTACCGTGATCATTCCCACCATGTCCTGCATCTACAATAATCGTTAACCCATTTAAAGTACCTTTCTTGCGTGGTTTCGATTTTTCCTTTTTGGTAGGAGTAGCAGCTTTGCTCGACGAAGAAGTCGTAACGACCCAGTTCGCTACAAAAGCAGTTTTTTCATCTATTTGTATTTCATAAAAATCATTTTTAGCGCCTACAATAGGGTAGGTTTCACCAGCGTCTACGCGTTCAACAACATCAGCAACTGTTGATGCATCTGTCCGTAAGTTTGTCCCATTATAAATGATTGTGACAGATTCAAGCTCTGAGGAAGTAGAAGAAGATTTTGATGCCGTACTTTTTATATTTGAAAAAGTACCATAAAAGCTATAAACCCAACCTGTTTTTTTATTGTTATATTGAATTTGTACCCAGTTATGTTCTTGAGCTAGCACCTTAAAGGCTTGGCCATTTGAAACAGTTCCTATTTTGCTAGCATTTAAGTCTGGCTTTTGGCGCACATTAAGAGCATCCACTAAAACTGTAAATGTAGTATCTTTGTTGACTTTTTTTGTGGATACTTCGACTTTAGGTTCATCAGCCTCAGCTTTTACCTTTTTTTCAGGTAGAGCATTGATCGTCACATAGTCAGTGGATACCCAACCAACTAGCCCATTCCAATCTATTTTCGCCCATTCACCATTTTTTGCAATAAGGTTAGCTTGGTCGCCTGTTGATAATTGTCCAAGAACTGCTGAAGATATGTCAGGCTCAGTACGGATATTTAGACGATCGACTTGTGAAATCAACGTTTGATCAGCCACTTGCTTATCGTCTATCGAAGCGGTTAGCCAGGATGCTACCCAACCTTCGTACTTGCCTGCTTTTACTTGTATCCAATCGCCCTCACGACCAATAGAAGTTAATGGGTCACCCTCATCTAATGTCGTAATAATTGGATATGACAGTCCAGGTCCCTCACGTAAATGAAGAATCGTTCCAGTTACTTTTAAGTCACTGGAGTCGGCTAGTGCTCTTTGAACAGAGTGACTTGGAAATGCAAACGTTAGCACTAGTACGAAGATGATTAGAATATGTAAAAGTTTTGTCCTCATCAGATTCCTCCTATTCTTGTTCTATTTTACCATGCTTTAGTAATAGAATTCGTGGGAAAAAGGTAACGGAATTTGTTATTTTAACGAATGTAATGTAAAAAAAACAAAAACAGTTGACATTGCCTTTTGTTGTGACTAACATAAAGGGTAATCAAAAAAATGATTAACCGCTTATGACCAAGCAAGTAGCGTATACCTCTATTGAAGAAGAGAGGGAAAGACCTAGGCTGAAATCTTTCCTACAAAAATGTATAACGTGAATAACACTTGAGAGGCTTTTTTCTGAAAAGTAGTGCTTAGTAGGAAAAAACGGAATCGGCCGTTATCCGATCAGGAGGAGGACGCATGTATTTGATGCGTCAACTAGGGTGGAACCGCGGAAGCTTATACAGCTCTCGTCCCTTGCATTACGCAAGGAGGCGAGGGCTTTTTTATTGGACAAATTTTAAGGAATTCATACTTAAAATGAAGAAAGTCCAGAAGACAGCTTGCTCATAAGCAATTTACAAAGGAGGTATTTCTATGAGTTTTAAAGTGCCACGAGGGACGCAAGATATTTTGCCTGGTCAATCTGAAAAATGGCAGAAGGTAGAAGCGGTTATCCGTGATATTTGCCGTGTCTATCGTTACAACGAAATTCGCACACCCATTTTTGAACAAACAGATTTATTTGCACGTGGTGTCGGTGAAACAACAGATGTTGTTCAAAAGGAAATGTATACATTTGAAGATCGCGGTGGCCGTTCGTTAACATTACGTCCGGAAAATACAGCTGGAGTAGTTCGTTCTTATGTTGAGCATAAAATGTTTGGTGCACCTGATCAGCCAGTAAAGCTTTCATATTTAGGACCTATGTTCCGCTATGAACGTCAACAAGCAGGGCGCTACCGTCAATTTGTTCAATTTGGAGTAGAAGCCATTGGTTCAGCGGATCCAGCTATCGATGCAGAAGTAATCGCGCTAGCAATGGATGTCTACGGTTCAGCTGGTTTAAAAGATTTAAAATTAGTCATTAATTCACTTGGTGACAAAGATACACGTGACTCACACCGTACAGCACTGCTACAACACTTCGAACCACATATTCATGAGTTTTGTTCGGATTGCCAAAATCGTTTGCAAAAAAATCCACTACGAATTTTGGACTGTAAGGTAGACCGTGAGCACCCATTAATGAAATCTGCACCAGCATTAACTGATTTCCTAACAGAGGAATCAGCAACATATTTCGCACAAGTTAAAACGTATTTAGATACGCTGGGAATTTCATATGAGGTTGATCCAAACCTTGTAAGGGGTCTTGATTATTACAATCATACGACTTTTGAAATTATGTCAACGGCTTCTGGCTTTGGAGCGATTACTACACTTTGTGGTGGTGGGCGCTACAATGGCCTTGTACAAGAAATTGGTGGACCAGATGTACCAGGTATCGGGTTCGCATTAAGTATTGAACGCTTGTTGCTAGCACTTGAAGCTGAAGGTGTTGAATTAGACACAGCATCAGGACTTGATGTATATATGATCGCTATGGGCGAAGACGCGAAACTAAAAACAGTAGAATTAACAAGTACCTTCCGTGCAAAGGGCATTTCAGCTGAGATGGATTATTTAGATCGCAAAATGAAAGCTCAAATGAAATCTGCAGACCGTTTAGGTGCAAAATATACGATTGTTTTAGGTGAAACAGAGCTTGAAGAGCAAGTAGCTACTGTTAAGCATATGGAATCAGGAGAACAACAAAAAGTAGCGTTCTCAGAATTAGTGAATTACCTTTTAAAACAATAAACGAACACAAGCTGTTAAAACATAAATCGTTTTTATCATTACAGGATTAGCTGTCCAAATGATTCAAATATCTACGTCGTTTTGGACAGTTAATTCATTTAACAATGAACGGATATCTAATTTTCCATGGCATCAATTCTCTACTTAGTAGGAAGTGTATGCTACATATTTAAAATAACCGGTCCATCATCAAAAGTTAGGGATGACATATTGTAAAAACATATGTCAAGTGGATAAGTGAAACTGGACGCCCCCAGGAAAGCGCCAGGTGGAACGGAAATCAACCCTAAGTTATGGTGATGAGCCAAATAAATTTTGGAGGAATTAAATAAATGGCAACAAGAACACATGCTAGTAACGAGCTTTCAGAAGCATTACAAGGTGAAAAAGTCGTATTAAAAGGTTGGGTACAACGTCGTCGTGACCTAGGTGGTTTAATTTTCATTGATTTACGTGACCGTACTGGAATCACACAGGTAGTGTTTAGCCCTGACGTAGCAGAAGCACATGCTTTAGCTGATAAAGTACGTAGTGAATATGTAATTGAAATAGAAGGAACAGTGATCCTTCGTTCAGAAGACCAAATCAACCCAAATGTACCGAACGGTAAAATTGAAGTAGAAGCAACAAAATTAATCGTCATTAATACAGCAAAAACAACACCATTCCAAATTGAAGATCGCACAGACGTATCCGAAGATTTACGTTTAAAATATCGTTATCTTGACCTACGTCGTCCGGTTATGTTTGATACATTCAAAATGCGTTCGGACGTTACGCGTACAATTCGAAACTTTTTACAAAACGAAGGCTTCTTAGAAGTAGAAACACCAATTTTAACAAAATCATCTCCAGAAGGGGCTCGTGACTATTTAGTACCATCACGTGTACATGAAGGTGAATTTTATGCATTACCACAATCACCACAGCTATTTAAGCAATTATTAATGGTGTCAGGTTTTGAAAAATACTTCCAAATCGCACGTTGTTTCCGTGATGAAGACTTACGTGCTGACCGTCAACCAGAGTTTACACAAGTTGACATTGAAACAAGCTTTTTAACGCAAGAAGAAATTATTGAAATGAACGAACGCTTAATCCAAGCAGTTATGAAAGAAGTAAAAGGCATTGATATTCCTGCTCCATTCCAACGTATGAAATATCAAGAAGCAATGGATCGTTACGGTTCTGATAAACCAGACGTACGTTTTGGTTTAGAGCTTGTTGATTTAAATGACATTTTTGATGGCTGTGATTTCAAAGTATTTGCTGATACAGTGGCACAAGGCAAACAAGTAAAGAGTATTAACATTAAAGGTGCAGCAGATAAATACTCTCGTAAAGACATGGACGAGCTAACAAAATTTGTTGGTATTTACGGAGCAAAAGGTCTTGCTTGGTTAAAAGTAACGGAAGAAGGCTTAAACGGACCGATTGCAAAATTCTTTGACGATGCATTAGCAGCTGCTTTAATCGAACGTATGAAAGCAGAAGTGGGCGATATTTTAGTATTTGTAGCTGATCAAGCGTCTGTTGTAGCAGCTTCATTAGGTGCTCTTCGTACGAAATTAGGTCAAGAATTAGGCTTAATAGATGAATCACAATTTGCGTTCCTATGGATTACAGATTGGCCATTATTAGAGTACTCTGAAGAAGATGGTCGCTATAAAGCAGCACACCATCCATTCACGCGTCCATTTGACGAAGACATTCAATTAATGGAAACAGATCCTTCTGCAGTCCGCGCACAAGCATACGATATCGTATTAAACGGTTATGAGCTTGGTGGAGGTTCATTACGTATTTATGAGCGTGAATTACAAGAAAAAATGTTTAATTTACTTGGTTTCACAGAAGAAGAAGCAAGAGCTCAATTTGGCTACTTATTAGAAGCATTTGAATACGGTGTACCACCACATGGAGGTCTTGCATTTGGTCTTGACCGCTTCGTAATGCTACTTGCTGGCCGCACTAACTTACGTGACACAATTGCATTCCCGAAAACGGCAAGTGCTAGCTGCTTAATGACAAATGCACCTAGTGAAGTGTCTCCTGATCAATTAAGCGAGTTAAGCTTAGCCATCAAACCATTCAGAAAATAATTTGTACTTCTAAATACCTGGATTCCCTAGCGAAATTTGTCGGGAATCTAGGTATTTTTTGCGTTTTCGCAAGAAGACAGATTTTTTTAAGAAAATAGTTTGAATTATCAGAAATATAATGTTATTATAACTGTAATACGAATCCTGATGTGTTTGTCTAATTGCTAGCTCTACTTAACAGTTTTGACCGAACACTATAGAATCGGGAGCCTTCATTTTGTAGTCGCAAACAAGCCCCATGCGGAGCGGGACGTTTAAAGCTGCAAAGCGGGCACCCCCCTGCGAAATGCGGGTTCAAAACGAATGTTTCTTGGCATAACGGCACAATCGGGATTCGTCATACATAGTTATTAAGCAAAAAAGGAGCATTTAAATAGCTCCTTTTTTAGTGTTATTCGAAAAATAACTAGAAGCAGAACAAAAAAATTTAGAGGAGTATTGCGATGATCCTAGGCTTAAAAAAGAACGAAGTGAAAATCGTACCATATGATAGTGAATGGAAAAATGTAATGAATTAACTTAAAAATTTAGAAAATATGAAAAAATCACTTTTTATTTTTGGAAAATCATCATATAATTGGTATAGACAACTATACCGAATAAAAAAGTTGCCTGTAGCTTCGGTCAAGCTCCTCAAAAAACGCTAGGGGGTGATCTATTGAAGAATACGCTGTTAATTTCCAATGTTACGATCGTCAATCATGATGAAGCGCCGTTTAAAGGAGACATTTACATCGATGATGGTAAGATACTTAAAATAAGTCATAACATGTCTGAAAAGGCTGAGCAGTATATAGATGGCAAAGATAATAATTGGTTCCTGTTACCTGGCTATATTGATATGCACATACATGGCTCTGCCGGGCATGACGTGATGGATGCTACGCAATTAGCACTGCATCAAATGGCACGCTCTTTAGTTCAGGAAGGCGTGACAGGCTTCCTTGCTACTACAATGACGCAATCTATAGAAGCAATTGAAAGCGCTTTAGCGAATGTTGGTCAATTTGAAAATAATGAGGATGAGGCGAGCTTATTAGGTATACATGTAGAGGGACCGTATATATCAAAAAAACGGGCAGGCGCACAACCGATAGAATACATTATTTTGCCGTCTACGGAGCAATTTGCATACTGGCAAAAAGTAAGTAAGCAACGTATTAAACAAGTAACTTTTGCCCCTGAGGTAGAAGGAGGCTTTCCGTTTATTGAATCGTTAAAGGATTTAAATGTTATCGCTTCAATTGGCCATTCTGACGCATCCATGGAAGAGGTGGATCGGGCAGTAGTATTGGGAGTAAGGCAGGCTACACATTTATATAACCAAATGCGCCCTTTCCATCATCGTAATCCAGGTGTCGTTGGTGCAGTGCTTTTAGATGATCTAGTAAAGACTGAAATTATTGCAGATTTCGTACATAGTCATCCTCAAGCTATTAAGCTAGCGTATCGTATAAAAGGCGCGAAGGGTATTATCTTAATTACCGATGCGATACGGGCAAAAGGCTTACATCACGGTGATTATGATTTAGGTGGTCAAACCGTTCATGTTTCTAAGGAGGGCGCTCATTTATCTAATGGGGCTTTAGCTGGCAGTGTGCTAACGATGGAGCAAGCAATAAAAAATATGCAAGCAATCACCAATTGCTCATTGCAGGAAATTGTCGCAATGTCCTCTACGAATGCTGCTAAGCAATTACAACTTGCAACGAAAGGTCGTATTGCAGAAGGTTATGATGCAGATTTTGTATTACTAGATGAAAATTTAAATGTACAAAAAACTATTTGTCGGGGTAAAGTTGTATTTGAGAAATGAAAGTAAAGAGGCGATAAGAATGGTACAAGGTTTGTTAGATAAAAATTCTCATATACCTATTTATATACAAATAGAAGAGATCATTAAACAACGTATTTATTTAGAAGAATACAAAATCGGTGAAAATATACCTTCTGAGCGAGAGCTTTCTACGCAGTTTGATGTTAGTAGAATGACTGTTCGTCAATCTATCACAAATTTAGTCAATAGCGGATTGCTGTATCGTGAAAAAGGCAGAGGTACGTATGTTGCTAATCCAAAATTAGAACAACCGTTAAAAGGATTAACAAGTTTCACAGAAGATATGCGGGCTAGAGGGATGGAACCAAGCAGTAAAGTTTTACGCTTTGAGAAAATCGTACCACCAGTTGATATTGCAAGAGATCTCATGTTAGATGCTGGTGAAGAGGTATTCTTCGTTGTACGAATTCGTAGTGCTGATTCCAAACCAATGGCCATCGAAAGAACATATATTCCAGTGAAAATATATCCTGAATTAGATGAAAAGAAAATAATGGGGTCATTATATGCGTTAATTGAAGCAAAGTTCCATCAAAAAATTGGAAACGCTATTCAGCAAATGGAGGCAGCAATTGTTCTAAAAGAAGATAGTAAATTTTTGCAAATTAATCATACTGCACCGGTGTTAATTATTAAACGTACAAGTTATTTATCTGATGGAGTTCCATTTGAGCTTGTGCGAAGTACTTACCGAGCTGATCGATACAAATTCATTAGTGAAATTAAAAGGTGATCCTATGGATGCATATTTTCTAGAAATTCAAAAGATAATGCAAGTCGTCAAAGAGCAAGAATATCCCCAAATAAAAGAAGCCGCACAATTAATTGTACAAAGGCTTCAACGCGGAGGAATCGTCCAATTATTTGGTTGTGGCCATTCGCATCTTTTAGCGCAAGACGTATTTTATCGCGCAGGGGGGCTTGTACCTGTACGTCCTATAATTATTGAACCTTTAACATTACATGCAGGGGCAATGACATCATCAAAAAACGAAAAGGACCCGACGATCATTGAACAGTATAAAGATCATTTTGATTTTCATGAAAATGATGTTTGCATTGTTATTTCAACCTCTGGGAGAAATCAAGCACCTATAGATGTAGCATTTTTAGCGAAAGAAGCAGGAGTACTTGTCATGTCTCTGCAATCGCTTGCTTATTGCGAGCAAACGAGCCGTCATCAAAGCGGGAAGCGCTTAGAGGATGTAGTAGATAAAGTGATCAATACGCATATACCAATAGGAGATGGTTTACTGCATCACAATGACATACAGTATGCCCCATCCTCTACAGTTATTGGTTCAATTATACTAAATATATTATTTAGTGAAGTCATTGAGATCATAGCTCTATCTGACGAAGTATTACCCGTTTTTAAAAGCAATAATGTTGACTCGGATTCGTCTCATAATGAGGCTATGATTGCCTATTATCAACATCGAATTAAATTTAAATGACAAGCGGAGGGATATCGTATGAAGAAAACATATAAAATAACAGCGCCGGAGGGACTACATGCTAGACCCGCAGCTTTACTTGTAACAGCAGTCACACCATTTGAGTGTGATGTTCAGTTAACCTATAAAGAGAAATCAGTCAATTTAAAATCAATTATGGGTGTTATGGCACAAGGAGTAGCACCCGAAAGTATTGTAGAAATTTCAGCAGATGGGCCTGATGCTGAGAAACTTTTTCAAACAGTAACAGAATTAATTGTTTCTAAGGGAATTGGGGAAGAATACTAAACATCAAAGGCATTGTTGACTCTCAAGGGCAAACTATAAAGATTCAAGGTAGTCTTTAAGTGTACTTTTAATTGCGAGAATATTCTGTGTGGAAAGGGGGGCTTTTTTCTATGGAAATAAAAATAATCCCACCAAAAGATTATTTACAGGTACATCAATTAAGAGATTATTGTTTTCCTAATAAGTATACTGGCGCGCGTCGGGATGATTTTCATTATTGGGTTGAGCATAGCACAACATTAGGGGCTTACGATGAACATAAAGTAGTTGGACAGCTCCTAATATTGCCACTTAATATGACAATTCATGGTGAAAATTATGAAATGGGTGGAATTGGCTTTGTTGCAACCTATCCTGAGTATCGGCAGCAAGGGATTATCAAAAAGCTTATGACTGAGGCACTGAAGAAAATGCGAGAGAATGGGCAAAGCATTTCTGTGTTAGCACCATTTTCTGTATCCTTTTATCGTTATTTTGGATGGGAATTATTTTTTGAGAAGTTACATTACACGATTCCTCAATCGATGTTTCCTGCTTTCGGAAAGCAATTGGACGTTGTAAAACGTATGAGCTTTGAATGGCCAGAGCGTGATCTTTTTCAGGTGATTAAGGATTTTCATAATGCACAAGCGCTTATCAACAACGGAAGTATGCTTCGAGATGATGCGTGGTGGAAAAGAATAGAGAGAAGGATGCCTGATAGTCATTTTGCGGCATATTTTAACGATGATAAAATTGCAGGTTATATTCGGTATAAAATTAAGGATGAGACGTTTGAGATTCATGATTTTATTGCTGAGGATTTGCTTGCAGAACAAGCGATATGGCGTTTTATAACGTCGCATGCGGCGAGTATAAGTAACATTAAGGGAGTTACTTCTAACAACCATCAATTTGGCTTTTATTTTAAAGAACCTCAGTTTAAAAAGGAAGTTGTTCAAGATGTGATGGTAAGGGTCGTTGACGCTTTGAGGTTTATGCAACATTATCCGTGGGGTGATATTCAGGAGCCGCTATATATTCAAATTGAAGATACGTTTTGTAATTGGAATGAACACGTATTTCAAATAAATAAAAGTGGAGATATCTCGATAATTGAGACTAATTCTATCCTAGAAATGCATATGTTAACATTACCAATTAATCTTTTTTCAGCAATGATGGTTGGCTATTTAACTGTAAAGGATGCGGTTATGTATGCAAATAAACATTTAACTGAAGACATAATTGGTCGATGGCAGCTTGCATTACCCTCTAATAAACCAACATTTTATGAATACTTTTAAGAAAAGCGTTCATGAATGAATAACTATCGGACAATTAGTTCTGAAAATTTAAATTTTTTTAAACTTTTTTCTGGACTATACCACTTAAATGAATCCTTTTAGTAGTCTGGAACAAAGATATAGCCCAGTTTTCAAAACCATTTCTTAAGGAAGAAAATAGTGTAAAAAGGATATTGTGGTATATACCAATAGGTGCTATTCTCAACTTAAGAAAGCGATTTCATACGTCTTTCAGCGAATGGCCAAACATTCGCTGAAGTAGAGGAACTCAGTCTAAGAACGCCACGTCCTGTGGCAATTTATCTGTGCGAAAGCGAAGCGGCAGCAACACACGACTGAGTGACCAACGTCGTGTTGGCCCAAGCCTCCGGCCGATTCCAGACGCAATTATACCAAGGCATAATTGATAAATATAATCGCTAGAAAGACGAACTTAAATCACAAAGAGGAGTGTTTAGATGAAAAACATTATGCTAGTGTGTGTAGCGGGAATGAGTACTAGTTTGCTAGTGTCGAAAATGCAGAAAGCAGCGCAAGAACAAAATATTGAGGCAGATATTTATGCAATTGCTGAAAGTGAGGTCGACAAAGTATTAGCTACTAAAATGGCAGACGTGCTGCTACTAGGTCCGCAAGTCCGTTACTTAAAAGGAGCATTTGAAACAAAATACAAGGAAAATTTTCCGATTGATGTTATTAACATGATGGATTACGGCATGATGAATGGCGAAAATGTTTTAAATCAGGCGTTAAAGTTGATTGGTTAAGGGGGCTATGGCAATGGAAGAAACAGTTTTGATGGAATCTATTATGGGACTGATTGTGCACAGTGGTAATACGAAAAGTGAATGTATGGAGGCAATCCAGCTAGCAAAAAAAGGACAGATTCAGGAAGCAAAGGAAAAAATACAGCTAGCCAATGATTCATTGATTGAAGCTCATCATTCTCAGACGGCTTTACTGTCACAAGAGGCAAGGGGAGAAAAAGTAGAAGTGTCAATGCTGTTAATTCATGCGCAAGATCATTTAATGAATGCCATTACGTTTCGTGATCTAGCATCAGAAATGATTGAGTTGTATGAACGAATCAAAGGGGTGTAGCATCAAGCCTTGATGTCACAATAAAAAGTAAAGGGAGTGTGTGAAATGTTCCGTTTTTTAGAAGAAAAATTTGTGCCGGTTGCAGCTAGGGTAGGGAATCAGCGTCATTTAGTTGCCATTCGAGATGGTTTTATTACAATCATGCCATTGACTATTGTTGGATCACTTGCGGTACTTGTTAATAATTTGCCTATCAAATTTTATCAAAACGCACTTGATGCTATTTGGAAACATGAAACTTGGACACAGTGGGGCGGCAATATTTGGGGAGCGACATTTGGAATTCTCTCACTATTATTAGCCTTTACTATTGCTTACAACCTTGCAAAAAGTTACGACAAGGATGGACTGTCAGCCGGTGTCATCAGTCTTTCCAGTTATATGACATTTGGAACTTTTGCTGAAGGTGGATTAACAGGGTTAACAACAGGTACAGGCGGTTTGTTTATAGCCATTATTGTTGCTTTGCTGTCAACGGAAGTATTTTGTAGATTGTCTGGCAACCCTAAGCTATTAATTAAAATGCCGAATGGTGTACCGCCAGCTGTTTCAAAATCATTCGCCGCATTATTACCTGCAATTATTACAATTGGTTTATTTGCTCTAGTTCGTACAATTATTTCGGCGGGCTTTGATATTCCTGATATTGTCGGTTCATTCTACACAGCAATTCAAGAGCCGTTTATGGGCTTAACGAATACATGGGTTGCGGCTTTAGCTTTAGCATTCATTCCTACGTTTTTATGGACATTAGGTGTTCACGGTGCTAACATTATCGAACCATTTATGCAATCGATAAATTTGCCAGCTATTGAAGCGAATGTAAAAGCCATTTCATCTGGAGAAGTAGCACCATACATCGTAAATAAACCATTCTTTGATGCCTTCATCAATATGGGTGGTTCAGGTACAACAATAGCACTTATAATTGCTATTTTCATTATCGCTAGAAAGAATAAACAATATAATACCGTCGGAAAATTGTCGGCAGCACCAGGCCTTTTCAATATTAATGAACCATTACTTTTCGGTCTTCCAATCGTGTTAAACCCAGTGTTATTTGTACCGTTTATTTTGACACCGATGGTTAACGTAACAATTGCTTTCTTTGCAACAAAGTGGGGCTTTGTGCCGGCAGCTACAGTTTCGCCTCCGTGGACAACGCCACCGATTATTAATGGATTCTTAGCCACTCAATCTTGGCAAGGAGCTGTTCTTAGTATTGTTTTACTGATTGTCGCAGTGTGTATTTATTTACCGTTTATTTCGATGGCAAACCGTATCGCAAAGCAGAATGAACAGCGAGCCGCAGTATCAGAGTCTCAAAACGAACAGCAAGTTACAAAATTAGAAAATCAAAAAGTAGAAGTGTAATTGTGAACTAATGGAGGTATTTGCAATTGAGAAGATTAGGGATTTCACTATATCCTCAGCATAGTACACTAAAAGATATGAAGCGGTATGTTCAGCTCGCTCATGATAATGGTTTTGATCGAATATTTACATGTCTTATGTCGTTAAATAACGATCAGGAGCGACAAAAATTACAACAGATAAACAGATTTGCGCAGCAGCTTGGCTTTGAAATTTCAGCTGATATTGCACCAGCTGTTTTTGAAGATTTAGGCTTAACGTATAAAGATATTGGGTACTTTAAAGAGCATTATCATTTAGCGGCATTGCGCTTAGATATGGGTTTTTCTGGCCAGGAAGAAGCGTTTATGTCCCTCGATGCAAGCAATTTAAAAATAGAGTTAAATATTAGTAACGGTACTAAATATGTAGAAAATATATTATCCTATCAACCGAATAAAGATAATATTATTGGCTGTCATAATTTTTATCCTAGACGTTTTACAGGTCTATCACGCCAACATTTTTTACAAACATCTCAACAATTTAAAGCTAATCATATTCGAACAGCAGCAATGATCTCATCTCAGCATGCAACGTTTGGACCTTGGGAAGAAACCGAGCATGGCTTACCAACATTAGAAGAGCATCGTCATTTGCCAATTACTGTGCAAGCGAAGGATTTATGGCACACTGGCTTAATAGATGATTGTATTATCGGCAATATGTATGCTTCTGAGGAAGAATTACGTGCATTAGGCCAATTAAATCGTCATAAGCTAGAGCTGAAGGTTGAACAGTCTGTTGAAACGTCGATTTTAGAAGAAGCAATCCTTTTTAAGGAGCCGCATTTTAATCGTGGTGATGTTTCGGAGTACGTGATCCGTAGTACGCAGTCTCGTGTTAAGTATAAAAATGGTGACTTCCCTGTACACGATAGCCGCCCATTAACATTGGGGGACGTGACAATCGATAATAATTTAGATGTTCGTTATAAGGGCGAGCTCCAAATTGTTTTAAAGGAAATACCGAATGCCGGGTCAACAAATGTTGTGGCAAGAGTAGTAAAAGAAGAACAATTTTTATTAGCACATATTCAGCCATGGGCATCATTTGGCTTTACGAAATGATTAAAGAAGAAGGGATTAAGCCATTTGTTAATAGGGCTTAATCCCTTTTTTTATGGTTCAGCACCAAAATTCGTGGATGACATTTGTTAAAACATATACTATGCAAATAAGTTGATTGAAGGGAAGCTCTGCTCTGCGAAAGCGAAGCGACAGCAAATGTTTTATCTGTGCGGAAGCGAAGCGACAGCAACAACAACAGCAACAAAGCGCCCAATCGGAACGGAAATCAACCACACGTTTTGGGGCGATCCTTTTTTATTTTGATTTACCAATGTTTTCGATAGTGACAACTATATTTAAGCCAGGGCGAAATTGAAAGAGAAGAAAGGAGTAAAGAGATATGTATGTATTAGCGATTGACGGTGGAGGAACGAAAACGTCAGCAGTGATTTGTGATGAACTCGGCAATATTTATGCAAAAGTAGTAACGACTCGAAGTAACCCTACAGCAATGGATGTTCAATATTTTCAGTCAACGATTCATAATATACTGCAAAATTTACAACAACAAGATTCGCAAGTTTTTGCAGCTATTGATAGTTGTTTTGCTGGCATGGCTGGGGTCAAGGAGCTACAGGCAGAAAAAGTTGTAGAAACGATAGTACGCCAATACGTTCCTAAAACAACAAATGTTTTTGTTGATAATGATGCTCTAATTGCACTTTATGCAGGCACACTTGGACAAGCAGGCATTGTGCAAATTGCTGGGACAGGTGCTATCACAATGGGCTACGATCATGAGCATCATTTTCATCGAGTAGGGGGCTGGGGTTATCTTTTTGATGATGAGGGCAGTGGCTATGATTTAGGTGTTCAAGTGCTAAAGGCTATTTTTCAAAGCTATGATGGCCGAGGAGACTCAACAGCGTTGACAGATGTTGTGCTACGATATTTTTCTGTGGAAACTGTACCACAATTAATAGAGTGTATATACGGAGAAGAACATCCTCGGACAGTGATTGCACCGTTAAGTAAATATATTTTTGAAGTGGCAGAAAAAGGAGATCGTGTCGCTACTAAAATCATTGAGGATGCTTGTAAGAACTATTATGTGGCGATTAAAGCATGTTACTCCCATATGGCTTGGAAGGAAGGAGAGGTACCTGTCGTATTAGTGGGAGGCGTTTTTAAGAATGAAGCGTATTTTTTACAAGGATTACAGCAATTTGCACAAGCAGACGGGATACCATTGAAATTTATGGCACCAGTCTTACAACCAATTGGTGGGGCAGTAATCGCGGCTTTCAAGCAAATAAACGTTCAGCCTGGCTCAGATTTTGTGGAATCTTTCTCTAAAAATTATGAACAAGAATGAAAGCGATAAGATGCAAGGCAATTGAATGACTTTTAATCAATTGCCTTGAAATTTCGTCCTCTAGCTTTAAACCGTGTCCAACATATAGATTTTGATGGACTCAATTCAAACTTTACATACTTAAAAGTATTTTGATTAGGAATACTTATTTTTTTTAGTTATAATTTTTCCTTGATGAATATCGTGATAACATGTAAGATAAGTTTGATTTTATCTTAGTATTTAACTAGGTTTACTAATGAAGAAATCAGTGGAAGGTCTTTATCTACCGCTAATTATTCATTTTCACTAATAGTGCTTTATGGGCGATTATATAGTGCTCATTAAAGTGGAATAAAAATTCAATAGACGGAGAGTGTAAGGATGTTACATCAATTTTCACGTAATGAGCTCGCAATAGGAACAGAGGGGCTCGAAAAATTAAAAAATACGACAGTAGCCATTCTTGGTGTAGGCGGTGTAGGTTCATTTGCTGCTGAGGCATGTGCACGAAGTGGTATTGGTCGCATTATATTGGTAGATAAGGATAATGTAGATATTACAAATGTTAATCGTCAATTAGTTGCCTACCTTTCAACGGTCGGAAAATCTAAGTCAGGTGTCATGAAAGAGCGTATTGCTGATATTAATCCAGAATGTGAAGTAATTGATATGCACATGTTTTACACAGAGGAAACATATGAGCAATTTTTCGCACAAGGCATAGATTATGTCATTGATGCAAGTGACACAGTGATGTATAAAATTCATCTTATGAAGGAATGTTTAAAACGAAATATACCGATTATTTCTAGTATGGGTGCGGCCAATAAAATGGATCCTACTCGTTTCAAAATTGCGGATATTTCAAAAACGCATACGGACCCATTGGCTAAAATAATCCGTACGAAATTACGGAAGGACGGTATTCATAAAGGAGTAACGGTTGTTTTCTCGGATGAGAGTCCGATTGTAGTTCGTCCAGATGTAGTGGAGCATGTCGGAAAACCGGATGCAGCTATCCGTAAAGCAAAAATGCCGCCATCTTCCAATGCCTTCGTTCCTTCAGTGGCAGGTTTAATTGCAGCAAGCTGGGTAGTGAATGCAATCGTAAAGGATGTAAAAATTACACGTGTACAAGGCTAATGCACTTTTGATAGGTGGTCGATAAATTCAAAATGATCATCGGTAAAATTAACAATATATATCGATAAACTTAAAAAATTTCTCGATAAAAAATAAAAATGGTATCTTCTAGTAGAAGAACGAAAATCACCATCAGTTATGATGGCGGACCATTTTATGGAAGCAGCTGTCTTGTTGAAGACAGCTGCTTTTTATATGTTACAATAGGAGCGTTGTAAAAAAAGAGGTCTAAGATATTTGTTAGGTAGTTAATGAGGGAGAGACGGTCGCCTGAACGTTAGGGCAGCCTCACATTATGACTCCTCCAATATTTGCTGTAGAACCTATAAAAGGAGGCATTTTATGATGGAGCAAATCTATCAAATGGAATATAGAGGCTTAAATCTATTCGATGAAATTAGCACAGTAGAATTAGCTATTGATGAAGAAGGGCAAACAATTCATATTTTTGATGTTGGACAGGTTGTTAGCCCTATTTTTAATTTTGATGTTTCGGCTTACGAGCTATCAGATGGCTTTTACAAAATGGCGGATATACTCCGACATAAACGTATATTGACAAATCAGCAACCGGATAATGAACTAACACTTAGTGAGTGGTTAATTACAAACACTGCCTATTTTTATATACCGCAAAAAAGAATAAAAAAATATGCGCAAGGAAGTATTAAAGAAATAATTGATCGAACGAAAGAGCAATCTTTATTTGATGATTATGTTCAAAGAACATAATTTTACCAGAATAGTTCGCCTAACGTGCTCAAAATGCTATTAATTCACGAAATTGTCTTATTTTTTTCATGTGACCACTTCTCTATTTAGTTTATTGCTATAATTTGAATAAATTCCAATAGATAATAGATCAGTTTGTTTGGAATGTACACGACTGCTTAGGGAAGTAGAAATGGCGTTTAGAAAACAAATGAGAACATCGGAGAGTGGTAAAATGGAGATTCAAGTAATTCGTGATCATTTAGATATTGTAAAACTTCAGCAGCAAATGAATGATATTGTATTTGACTATTTGGATACATCTAATAATTATTCAAAGGCTATGAGAGGACTAAATCCTTTATATACAAAGGTTACAACATATTATAAAGAGTATTTAGACAATAGGGCAGGAGAATTACCAAGTGCCAATACTTATTGGCATTTGTTTATAGATTGTTGTGCAAAGCTTTGCTACTTTTTAGCGGCATCAACTTATTATTCATCTAATGAGTTACAAAAAACACCTGAAAAAGTTGAGCAATTATTAACAATTGCAGCCTATTCTTTACCTAGCATTGACCAGGAGGAGAATGAACAATTATTATCAGCGATTTTCGCACTTTATAGTGAAGTCGTAAAAGATGAAGAGAAAACTGTATCACTGCGAAATGCAGTACTGGAACAAAAAGGTGCAGTCAAACAATGTATGCATCAATTTAAACTATTTGTTGAGCATGAATTTAAAGCATAATATAGGAGTGATTTATCATCACTTATAGAAAATAGAATAACTGTTTAGAATCTGCTTACTTTTTGCGGTTAATCCAGCAATCCTTATAGCACGCTACTTTGCGAGGGATGATTGGGTTTTCTGATTGTTAAAGTTTTGCAGATTTTTTTGTTGTACGAAAATTAAAAAAGGACTTTTTTCTTAAAAGGTATTTATAAATTCTTGTCGAAATATAGTAAAAAATTGAAAATCTATGTGTAAGATTTTTCATCATTATTTTGTTAAAAGAAGTGGCGGCACAATTATGCCGAGGCATAATTGATTGGAGGAGGCTGTTCAATGTTAATAAACGGTATCGAAATCGATTTAGCGAAATTAGAAAAACCACTCTTATTAGTAAGTGAGGATGAGGAATTATTATTTCTACGGCTTATACAACCAACACTCGAACATGAGCTTATTCAATGCGAATTAGCTCTCGCGACAAGAAAATCCATCTCATTAGTTAGAGATTTTTGGTTGGCATTGTATAAAGGTGGAGAAAAATTATATAACAACAGTGAACATGCGCTCCTATATCCAATTCGTTTAATCATATTCGAACTGGTGACACAAGCTGAATACTTTAAACATTTGTCGAAAAAATCTATTGGAGATGAAAGTTTGTCACTTATTTATGCTATTATCCTAGTACAATTTGTCTTACGGTGGATAAAGGAACGGTTTAGTAATAACAAGGAAGTGTATGAGACATTAAAATTATTATATAGAACTACAGATGGAAATGCGGAGGATCAACTCTCTCCGTCAAGGGAGCAATCGATCGGTCAAGCGATTGCTGTAAAAGCAATTCGCTTTGAAGTTCGGGAGAACTCTCAGGAATTTGCTAGTCTACTTTATCAAACTTATAATTTTCTTCATTATTTACATGAGGAGCAGAAAGAGACGACTAAATTATCTGCAATTAGAAATATGGAAGAAATATTGAACCGATTTTACAATAACCGTTATACAACAAATAAGGAGACTTTTACAGGATGATTGCTTAGTACGCTTCCTGTTATTTTTGAAAGTAAGGAAAAAAATAAGGCACTTCTAGTTCAGATTGAAGTGCCCTACTTTCATGAAAAAATAGTATATTATGATTTTCAGTTAAGCTAATAAAGTAAAGATATTACTTTCCATCCTTATGAAAAGATCTAAGCTTTTCGTAGATTCCTGCCATTCGTTTTTCTTCACCTGCAATAACAGGTTTATAAAATTCTGTGCCCACTAGCGCATCAGGTAAATATTGCTGGTCAACCCAGCCACCAAATGTGCCAATAGGGCTGTTGTGGGGATATTGATAGCCTACATGACCTAAATCTTTTGCTCCCTCATAATGAGCATCGCGTAGATGATGCGGAATATCGCCAGTTTTTCCTTCATGAATGCTGGCAATGGCGGCATCGATGGCTGAAATTGCAGAATTGGATTTGGATGCAAGGCACATTTCAATAACAGCACTTGCAAGCGGGATACGTGCCTCGGGTAGCCCTAAACGCTCAGCCGCTTGAACAGCCGCAAGCATATGCGGTCCAACATCAGGATTGGCAAGTCCTATATCTTCATAAGCCATCACAAGTAAGCGTCGACTAACAGCTACTAAATCACCTATTTCCAATAAATGAGCTAAATAAAACAATGCTGCATTCGTATCACTTCCACGAACCGATTTTTGCAACGCAGATAGTAAATTATAAAAATGAGATCCCTTTTTATCACCATAAACACCAATTCTCCCGATAAGATGCTTAAGAATATGATCAGCAGCAATTGTTCGACCGTCGACTTCATCACTTGCATAATAAAGCGATTCAAGCAAGGTTAATGCCTTCCGAGCGTCACCATTAGCTGCTTCAGCAATTTGTTCAATTTGAGGATCTGTTAAGACAAAATGATGTTTACCTAGCCCGCGTTTCTCATCAGAAAGTGCATTTTTTATAAGTTCGATGATATTTTCTATCGTTAAACGTTGTAGTTGGTAGATTTCTCCGCAACGTGAGCGGATAGCGGGATTTACATCATGGTATGGATTTTCCGTCGTAGCTCCAATTAACACGATTGAGCCATTTTCCACATGTGGCAACAAAGCATCTTGCTGTAATTTATTAAAACGATGAATTTCATCTAAAAAAAGAAGGACTTTTCCTGAGATTCTAGCTTCTTGTACAATATCCTCGACATCCTTTTTACCAGCGCGAGTTGCATTAAGCGCGAAAAAGGGAAGGTTCGAGCTTCCTGCTATGGCATTCGCTATTGACGTTTTGCCGATACCTGGCTCACCAAATAGTAGCATGGATGGGACATGCTCATTTTGAATCATTTTATAAAGAGCGGTAGTAGGACCGATAAAATCTTGGTGTCCTACAATTTCATCAAGGGTTAAAGGACGCATGCGATAAGCGAGTGGTTCATTATGCATTGAAAATTCCCCCTTTCAACTGTTTTTATTGATTTTTAACTTATTTCAGCGGGTGTCACGCAATTATGCCGAGGCATAGTTGATTTGCTGAATGTTTTTTTGCTTAAAATAAAACGATAATAGTATTTTGCCTAACTATACTAAGGCGCAATTAATAGTATATCATAACCTCCTGAGAGTATTTCCGAGTTATACGAGAGGAGATTATGATATACTGTTTGTAGTATTTTTGACTAGACTATTTGAGGGTGATAAAATGAAAATTTCTACAAAAGGCCGTTATGGTCTAACGATCATGATTGAATTAGCAAAGCATTATGGAGAAGGACCTATTCCACTGCGAAAAATTGCTGCAGAAAAGGAGCTTTCTGAGGCATATTTAGAGCAATTAGTTTCACCATTACGTAATTCAGGCTTAGTGAAAAGTGTGCGCGGAGCATATGGTGGATATATGCTAGCAAATCCACCAAGTGAAATTTCTGCGGCTAATGTTATTAGTGTGTTAGAGGGTCCTATTCAACCAGTAGAAGGTATTGAAAATGAAGAAGCTCCTCAGCGAGAATTATGGCTTCGTATTCGTGATGCTGTGAAAAATGTATTAGATACAACGACAATTGAAGATTTAGCACAATATACTGAGGAAAATGTAGCGGAAGGCTATATGTTCTACATTTAAAATGTCTAGGCTAAAGCACATCTCCATGCTCAATGGCATGGAGATGAATCTTTAGCGCTTTTCGTACAAAGGAGTTTTCAACATGAATTCATATATTTATCTCGATCATGCTGCGTCTTCACCAATGAATGACAACGTAATAAACGCTATGACTACAGCAATGCAACAAGTTTATGGGAATGCATCAAGTATTCATGGGATAGGTCGAGAGGCGCGCAAATATTTAGATGATGCACGTGAAATACTTGCCAAATCTATTGGCGCTCAACCTGGGGAAATTATTATAACAAGTGGTGGAACAGAGGCGGATAATACAGCTATTTTTGGCACTGTTTATGCACAGGCTTCTGAAGGGAAGCACATCATTACTACTCAAATTGAACATCACGCGGTGTTACATACTTGTGAAAAACTTGAGCGAGATGGCTTTGATGTGACATATTTACCAGTAGATGAAAATGGACGTGTTTCTGTAGAAGACGTGCGAAATGCATTGCGTGAGGATACAATTTTAGTAACGATTATGTACGGTAATAATGAAGTCGGTACAATTCAACCAATTGCCGAAATTGGTAATTTGCTACGCGAGCATAAGGCTGTTTTCCATACAGATGCTGTTCAAGCATATGGTTTAGAGTCAATTAATGTTGCTGATTTACATGTTGATTTACTAAGTGTTTCCGCACATAAAATTAATGGGCCTAAAGGTATTGGTTTCCTATACCAAAAAGCCGGAATACCATTCACTAGCTATGCATTAGGTGGCGCACATGAGAAAAAACGTCGTGCAGGTACTGAAAATGTGCCCGCAGTGATTGGCTTTGCAACTGCAGTGCAAATTGCAAATGAGTTGCGAGAAGAGAAGCGTGCGCTATACAATCGCTTTAAGCAAATTATGCTGGATGTTTTCACGAAGGAAAATCTAGCATTTCATGTGAATGGAGAGTTAGAAAATACGCTCCCACACGTTTTAAATGTAAGTTTTTCTGGTATGGAAGTAGAGTCATTCCTTGTAAATCTTGATATGGCAGGTATTTGCGTATCTAGTGGTTCTGCATGCACTGCTGGCTCCATTGATCCATCACACGTATTAGTTGCGATGTTTGGTCAAGATACAGAGGAATTACGTAACTCGATTCGTTTTAGCTTCGGACAAGGTTTAACAGAAGCTGATGCACAACATGCGGCAGAAAAAACAGCAGAGATTGTGAAAAGACTCGCGAAAAAGTAGTTTGCTGAAAAATTCAGGCGTGTTGATTAGGAAAAAACAGGCTTATTATTGAGCGATAAAATCTTTGTTAATATTTTGCTAATGTATACCCATTTTAACTGATTGTAGCGGAGGAAGCGGCTCGACGCTCGCCCGCAGGAAGCTTTGCTCTGTGCGAAAGCGAAGCGTCAGCGACAAATGTTTTCTGTAAAGCGGCAGCTACAAAGTGAGTAGCCCGTAGCGGAAATCAGAGCCTTCTAATTAATTGGGGTGGATAAAAATGGTAAATTAACACGCTTGAAAAATTATATATTTAATAGAAATTGAATAAAAGAAAAGGTGACCATAATGAAAGAAACACGTGACCCCTCACAAATTCGTGTTGTTGTCGGCATGTCGGGTGGGGTAGATTCTTCGGTTGCTGCATATTTACTGAAACAACAAGGATATGAAGTAATCGGGATATTTATGAAAAACTGGGATGATACAGACGAAAATGGCGTTTGTACAGCTACAGAAGACTATGATGATGTTATTAAAGTATGTAATCAAATCGGTATTCCTTACTATGCTGTGAATTTTGAAAAGCAATATTGGGATAAGGTTTTCACTTACTTTTTAGAAGAATATAAAGCAGGACGTACACCAAATCCTGATGTTATGTGTAATAAGGAAATTAAATTTAAAGCGTTTTTAGAGCACGCGATGGATCTTGGAGCTGATTATTTAGCGACAGGTCACTATGCTCGAGTTGATCGAAGTGGTGATGGCGAAGTAAAAATGCTTCGTGGTATTGATAATAATAAAGATCAAACGTATTTCTTAAACCAATTATCACAGGAACAATTGTCGCATGTAATGTTCCCAATTGGACATATTGAGAAAAAGGAAGTCCGTAAAATTGCGGAGGAAGCTGGGTTAGCTACAGCGAAGAAAAAAGATTCAACAGGAATTTGCTTTATTGGAGAGCGTAATTTCAAAGAATTCTTAAGTAAATATTTACCAGCTCAACCTGGTAAAATGGAAACGATGGATGGTGTCGTAATGGGCCACCATGATGGATTAATGTACTATACGCTTGGTCAACGTCATGGTCTTGGAATTGGTGGTGACGGTGAACCTTGGTTCGTGTTAGGAAAAGATTTGGAGCGCAATGTGCTGCTAGTTGGACAAGGTTTTAATAATGATTCATTATTTTCTACTTCACTGACTGCTGTGAAAATGAGCTATGCTTCGACAAAAAAATTGCCCGGGAAATTTTCATGCACAGCAAAATTCCGTTATCGTCAAACAGATACACCAGTAGAAGTGGAAATTTTAGAAGATGGACGTACACATATTACGTTTGCTGAGCCGGTACGGGCGATTACACCTGGACAAGCTGTAGTACTATATGACGGTGAAGAATGTTTAGGTGGCGGTACAATCGACGAAGTCTTTAAAAATAACAAAAAACTAACATATGTAGGTTAATTAGCGAAAAGACTGCTTATACTACTTTTCTGAAGCGTATAGAATTAAAGCAGTCTTTCGCTACATAGAGGTGAAGAAAAACAATGAATTTTAACGAGCAGGGCATTCAAGCCTTTCAAGAAAAGCGCTACGAGGATGCTGCACAACTTTTTACACAAGCAATTGAAGCAGAGCCAGGAAACCCAATTGGTTATGTGAATTTTGGAAATCTCTTAGCGGTCTTAGAGGATACTGAACGTGCAGAACGTTTCTTTCAAAAAGCAATCACTGTTGATGAAACGGCAGCAACTGCTTACTATGGCTTAGCAAATTTATATTATAACGCTGAACGCTATGCGGAGGCAGTAAAGCTTTATGAACAAGCGCTAAAGCATAAAATTGAAGGCGCAGATGTGTATTATATGATGGGCAAATGCTTTGAGCGAATGGAAAATCCGAAGCTTGCTCTGCCATATTTACAACGAGCTTCAGAACTTGCACCAGAAGACACACAGATTCGTCTAGCATATGCAATCGTGCTATGTGCGCTAGAAATGTTCGTAGAAGGTAAAAAAGAATTAGATTATCTGATCGAACAGGATTGGAATAACGCAGATGCACATTACAATTTGGGTGTGCTATATGCGGTATCTACTGAGCAAACAAAAGATGCTATGTACCACCTAAAACAAGCCTTTACGTTACAGCCCGAATACGACCAAGCACGTTATCTTTATGATATGATTGCACAACGATTTAATTAAAAAAAGTTTTTAAAACATGAAAAGGATGCCGAAAATACATTGGCATCCTTTTGTGTTGCTGAACAATGAGATAAAGCTGTCATATTATTAAAAGGCTGTTAGCCAACTAACGCCTCTGAACGTATAAGTACTTTACTTCACAAATTTACCCTTTTAATTTCTTTTACTACTGTTATTAAAATTGCAATTACCAATACGATCACGCCATTAATCATCAGAAAGTACCCTATTTGTAAACCATAAAACATTGCAAAGGGATCATTAATAATAGCTATTGCTAATAAACTTCCTGCGCCACCAAACGCTATAGCTAAACCTAATATAGTTAAGGCGGCAGAATATACACTTTTCTTCTTTAAAAACACAAAGAATCCTATTATGTTGGCGATAATTGTAAGTATAAACATAAGTATTGTGAAGAAATCCATTGTTTCACGCCCTTTAATTATTCGTACTTTTGTTAATTCCTATTTAAATTGTCCAATAATTACAATTTTTTATAAGTAGCTACTTTTGAATCAACAAAGTTTCATTTAATTGTCTTGTAGACAAACTGAAAGGATGCCAATATTATTTCGGCATCCTTGTTGATTTTAGTCTTTATTGTCCTTTGAAGGATAATCAAATGGTAGTTGATAAATATATTGTGCTAAATGTGCAATTGGAGCAGCATCTAATAATGAAGGTTCTGCTTCGTTCTCTTTTAAAATATTAATTTCTCTATTCAGTCGTTCCATCTTTCGATCCAGCTCAGCTACTTGAATAGCAGCTTCCTTCAATTCAAAACGGATATGTTCAGGTACTTCCTTGTTGTATTTGTAATAGATTTTATGTTCAAGGCTAGCCCAGAAGTCCATTGCAATGGTACGAATTTGAATTTCGGCATATACCTTCTCCATACGATCAGACATAAATATGGGGATTTTTATTATCAGATGCAAGCTTTGATAACCATTCCCCTTTGGCGATGCAATATAATCTTTTACCTCTACAACTTCAATATCATTTTGTGCCTGTATCATCGCACTCACTTTATAAATATCTTCTACAAAGGAGCATGTAATTCTGATACCTGCAATATCACGAATGTTATCACGAATCGTTTCAATAGATGGCTCAAGGTTATTTTTCTTCATTTTTAATAAGATACTTTTGGGTGATTTTACTCGAGTTGATAAATGCTCAATCGGATTATATTCATGAATTAGCTGAAATTCTTCTTGTAAAATATTTAATTTCGTTTCTATTTCCTGCAAGGCGAATTTATAGACTAAAAAGAAGCGTGTTAATTCTGTTTGTAAAGTTTTTAGAGTAGTTGCTTCAAGTTCATTTTTCATGTTTCATAAAATCCTTTCTTTTAATAATGTGCGCTAACGAAGTAATAATATTATTTAACATTATCAATAATAGCTTATCAAAAATAGCTACTAAATAGAAATAAGTGCTCTGAATCTATGTATAGTATTCCTATTTCATAAATTTACATTGTAAAATTAAAAAAAAGGGGATGTTTAGTCCCCTTAGTTTAACGATAATTTAAATATTTAAAGATTTTGAAAACTTTAGTATCATTTGTTCATCATCAAGCTGATCATAATACCCCGTCTTTTTTGCAATAATCCACCACGTCTGAATAAGGTAAATTTCCACCAAAAATTGAAAGAGCGCTACCTATCGTAACGTGAAGCTTACCATTTGAAATATTTTTAAATCGCTTTAAGTCGTCTAAAGATCGAACGCCACCAGCATATGTTGTTGGAATCGTTGTCCAAGTAGCTAAATCATGCACTAAACTTTCCTGCATACCGCCTTTTTTTCCTTCCACATCAACAGCGTGAATAAGTAGTTCATCACAGAAATTTTCGATAAATGCTATAGACTCAGCATTTACTTCAAAATCACTAAACTTTGTCCATTTATCAGTAACAACAAACCATTTTTCATCGCGCATACGGCAGCTTAAGTCGATAACAAGATGTTTTTTACCAATATTTCGTACTAATTGCTTGAGTCGATCTAAATGGAGCTTACCATCATTGAATATAAATGATGTGACAATAACATGAGTAGCGCCTGCATCGATAAACTTTTTTGCATTTTCTGTCGTGATGCCGCCGCCAACCTGCAATCCTTGAGGATATGCTGCTAATGCTGCGAATGCGGCCTCTTCGTTTCCATCACCTAACATGATGACATGACCACCTGTTAATTGATCCTTGGCAAACATTTTTGCATAATAACTAGAGTCATGATTTGAAATAAAGTTCTCGATAACTTCTTGATCTTTATGACCTAGTGTGCTGCCAACAATTTGTTTTACTTTGCCATCGTGTAAATCGATGCAAGGTCTAAATTCCATTAGCTTCACAATCCTTCCGTACAATAAGTTCACCTATATAATAGCATGGAAAGGTTGATAATAACTGTGAATTGTCAGTTATCGAAATATTCTTTAAGTAAGTGTTTTTGTAGCGAACGAAAATGGTCCACTAACAGAAGTATCCCGTTGTATCCAGACATTCGATAAATAGAGGAACTTAGGATAGAACTTCACATCCAGTAAAAATGCCATGTCCTTTGCCATTACCGAAATGACCGCATTGTGTCTGCCCTCATGCAAATCAACACAAAGTCACTTCCAGGCGCATTGCTTATCTGTGCGAAAGCAAAGCGACAGCAACAATTGTATCGAGGCATACGTGATTAAAATTTAGTGAATTCTCTTTTTAAACGATTTTTCAAGTTACGGTGTGGTAAAATATAATGATTGAAATGAACGGGAAAGGACGAACCGAAAATGGCAGATAATCTTGATTTATTTGAACTAAATAAATTTTTTATACTCGGACGTCCAATCGTCTCTATTTTCCATAATGCACAAAATATGTACTCGATAGTTCGTGTGAAAATTCAAGAGACCAACTTACAGTATGAAGATAAGGAAATAATTGTTGTTGGATATTTTCCTCCTTTACAAATGGATGAACAATATCGTTTTACAGGATTATTGAAGCAACATCCAAAATATGGTGTTCAATTTCAAATTGAGACGTTTACAAAGGAAGTGCCAGCAACAGAGCAAGGAATTATTCATTACTTATCGAGTGATTTGTTTGTTGGAATCGGAAGAAAAACTGCTGAAACAATCGTAGAGAAGCTAGGCGCAAATGCGTTACGTCTTATTTTAGAGGATCCAAATGCGCTTGATGCTGTACCTCGTTTATCTGCTGAAAAAAAAGAGGTTATTCATCGGACGATTGAACAAAATCTAGGCTTAGAACGAGTGATGATTCAACTTAATGAATGGGGTTTCGGACCACAGCTCGGCATGAAAATTTACCAAACGTATCGGACAGAGGCAATCGAATTATTAACTGAAAATCCATATCGCTTAATTGAAGATGTAGAAGGTGTAGGTTTCTTTCGTGCCGATGAACTAGGTTCTAAATTGGGTATTACCGGCAATCATCCAGACCGTATTAAGGCGGCGATTCTACATACTCTCAATACTGCAGCATTATCGGATGGGCATGTGTATTTAGATGCTGAAAATGTTTTACCACTTGTAAAAGATATGCTTGAGCAGAGCCAACGAGAGGAAATTCCCTTTGAGACTATTTCTAAAGCTTGCATCGAATTGCGTGAGGAAAGTAAAATCTGTGGGGAAGAAACGAGACTCTATTTGCCATCCCTATATTTCTCGGAAGTAGGAATTGCATCAAAAATAGTAGCTTTAATCGAACGTAACAAGAAGGCTGAACATTTTAGTAAGGACGAAATACGCAAAGCAATTGGTGAAACAGAAGAGCTGCTCAATGTTACATATGCTGAGACACAAGCGAATGCTATACAACAAGCGCTAAACTCAGCCGTTATGATTTTAACTGGTGGACCAGGTACAGGTAAAACAACTGTTGTTCGGGGAGTAGTAGAAGTGTATGCAAAGCTACACGGACTATCATTAAACCCGAAGGAATATGCACAAAAAGAAGAGCCTTTTCCGATTATTTTATGTGCTCCAACAGGACGTGCAGCCAAGCGTTTGTCGGAATCGACAGAGCTTCCCGCAATGACGATTCATCGATTGCTAGGCTTTACTGGTCAGGAAAAAGAGGAAGAAACTGAGCGTGAGGTTACAGGGAAACTCATTATTGTAGACGAAATGTCGATGGTCGATACTTGGCTCGCGCATCAATTATTAAAATCCTTGCATGAGGATGTACAAGTTGTATTTGTTGGCGATCAAGATCAGCTTCCGCCAGTAGGACCAGGACAGGTGTTAAAGGATTTGTTGACTTCCGGTCAAATACCTACTGTCGAATTAACAGATGTTTATCGACAGGCCGAGGGCTCGACTATTATTGAACTTGCTCACCAAATTAAACGAGGAAATATTACAAATGACCTAACGTTAAAAACGTCCGATCGTTCATTTATTAAAGCCGCATCAGATCAAGTAGCAAGCGTTGTCACTCAAGTTGTGAAAAGTGCAGTTGCGAAAGGGCAAGAAATCCGAAATATCCAAGTGCTGGCACCAATGTACAAAGGTCCAGCAGGAATAGATAATTTAAATAGAATGATTCAGGAGCTTATTAATCCAAACGAAACGGGTACTAGAAAAGAGCTTGTCTTTGGGGATGTCACATATCGAATAAAGGATAAAGTCTTACAGCTTGTCAATCAACCCGAAAGTAATGTTTTTAATGGTGATATGGGTGAGGTAATTAGTATTATCAAGGCCAAGGAAACAATTGAGAAACAAGATTTGCTTGTTGTATCATTCGACGGTATTGAAGTAACTTATCAACGTAGTGACCTCAATCAATTGACACTTGCCTACTGTTGTTCTATTCATAAATCGCAAGGCTCTGAGTTCCAAACGGTTATTATGCCGGTTGTACGAGGGTATTCTAAAATGCTGCGTCGTAATTTGCTATATACAGGTATTACGCGTGCGAAAAATTTCTTAATTTTATGTGGTGAGCCTGATGTGCTAGCAGATGGCTTACAGCGTACAGATGATTTGCAGCGATTTACGTCTCTACGTGCAAGGCTCAATCCAATGGATATTGTAGAGGAAATTGAAGAAGTAGAAACGAATCCAGTAAACGAAGATTTACAAAATGAAAAACAAGCCATTGATTTTAAGCTAACTGTAGAAACAGAATCATATATCCATCCATTAATTGGCATGGATGGTATCTCGCCATATGATTTCTTAGATGAGTAAAATACAAAACCCGGTCAATTCTGAATTGATCGGGTTTTGTTGTACGATTTTTTAATTAGTGAATACCAACTAAGTGATGTTTTACTACTTCATATGCTTGGCACACATTTTTAAATTGATCTTTTTCTTTGGCAATCAAATCTGAAGCAATAGAAAATAAAAGATTCTCTTCATTATGATCCTCCATTTTGTTCATTAAAGCAGCTTCCATTTGAGCTACGTACGAGAGGATTTGTTTATTCATATATATTCTCCTTTTATTAAAAAGATGTTTTCGTTTTGGTTTCGAAGCTATCTTACACCTGCATAAATAAAAAATCTAGCAATTCTGTACTAGTCAAAGTAGACTTTTTTGTGAATGTGTCGCAAAAATGAACTTGTTTAAAAAGTGCTGATTGAAACCATTTTTCTCTAAAGTAACTGAAAAATCATGCAATGAAGGCGGATTTTCAACTGTATTTATAAAGTGGTACAGTTTATAAAATTCAAGGTCTGATATAATACAGTTTGCTGAGGCGTAACCTAAATTAGGAAGTTTCATATACTAAATAAGTATAAAAACATTTGTGACGTTTAGGGGTGACTGCATGCCAGTAATTACAGGACAGCAATATATTGACCGTATTGACGCTTTACAAACCTACATTTCGATTGATGGGAAAGTTGTCACAGGGAAAGTGTCGGAGCATCCAGCATTTAAGGGAGTTATGAAGAGTCAGGCAAGGCTTTTTGATTTACAACATGAAGATGCATTGTTCGAGGAGATGACATATGTTTCGCCAACGAGTAATAACCGTGTAGGTATGTCTTTTCTTCAGGCGGTGGCAGTCGAGGATCTTGTGAGAAGACGCAATGCTGTACGACAATGGGCATTATCCAATAATGGCCTTATGGGTAGAAGTCCGGATTACATGAATACAACATTAATGGCTTTAGCATCGGCTGCGGAGTATTTAAAAGATAAGCCAAATTGTTTTCCTCAACATTTATTAAATTTTTATGAGTATGCCCGTGAGAACGATTTAACAATGACGCATACATTCATCGAACCACAAGTAAATCGCCGGAAATTTTATTTTGAAGATGAAGATGTTATTATTGCTGCTAAAATTGTGGAAAAAACGACCGAGGGGTTAGTAATTAAAGGTGCGAGATTACTAGCGACACAGGGAGGAATTACAGATGAACTCCTTGTTATATCAACAAATGGTTATGATGAAGGTAAAGGCTTTGCTTTCTCAATACCAAGTAATACAAAAGGATTAAAGTTTTTATGTAGGCAATCATTTGTCGGCGGGGAATCGGCTTTTGATTATCCATTAAGTAGTCGTTACGAGGAAATGGATGCAATCGTTGTATTTGATAATGTTGTAGTACCGTGGGAACGCGTCTTTTATTATGAGAATATGGAAGTTGCCAATAATTTTTTGAACGTAAGTGGTTTTCAAACATATGGTTTACATCAAGTTCTTACACGTCAAATTGCCAAAACAGAATTTGTCTTAGGTGTTGCACAGTCAATTGTAAATACGATAAATATCGGCGAATACCAACATGTACAGCAAAAGGTTGTTGATATTATCGTGGCATTAGAAACGATGAAGGCTTTACTGTTAAAGTCTGAAATAGAAGCAAAAATAGATGCTTTTGGTTTTCTAAGACCTGACCATGCGACAGTACAAGTAGCTATTCAGATTTTTCCTAAAGTGTATCCGACCTTTACAGAAATTATCCAGTTACTTGGCGCAAGTGGATTAATGTCCATTCCAAGTGAAAAAGCATTTGCAACGGATGACGGCGATCTTGAGCATTATTTGCAGTCTTTTCAAGATGGTGGAGAGGAGCGCGTCAAAAAATTCCGCTTAGCTTGGGATTTAACGATGAGTAGCTTTGGTACACGACAAACACTATATGAGCGCTTTTTCTTTGGAGACCCTGTCCGTTTAGCTAGCGCGCTTTATAATTCTTACAATAGGGAAGAATTAGTGGATAGAGTCGAAAACTTTTTAAAAAATAATAATTAATTTCGAGGAAGTAACTGTTTAAAAACTAATTTAAACAGTTACTTCTCTTTTATATGAATGGCTGTAAAAAATATATACTATCAATATTTTTATAGATAAGTTAGCACATCATCAAACGTAACGATTCCAAGTAGTTCAAAGTTTTCTGTTACAACGGGGACTGCTAAAAGACCATATTTGCGTATGATTTGGAAGACCTCAGCTTGGCTTGTATTGGCAGTCACTGAAATGATTCCAGAGTTCATAATTTCAGCCATTCGACTCTCTGGTGGAGAAATAATAAGATCTCGTAATGATACGACTCCAAGCAATTGATTATTGAAATCTGTAACATATAAGTAATTAAAAGTTTCTGCATCTGCCTCATTATGCTTTAGGCGGTCAAACACATCAATTACTAAATCATCTTTTGCCATTATTACTACATCTTTTGTCATTAAGGCTCCCGCTGACCCTTTTTCGTATTGAAGTAATTGTTTAATATCATCAGCCTCATCTTTTTCCATTTGTTCTAAATAATAATCAGCTTCTTTATATGATAGTAGTCCCAAAAAATCGGTAGCGTCATCTGAAGGTAATTCATTTAACATCTCCACTGCAAATGGCCGATCAAGCTCCAAAATACATTTTTTCTGCATGGACGGTTCTAGCTCGCTAAAAATATCGCCAAATTCACTAGGAGTTAAAAAAGAATAAATTGTAATGCGTCTTTCCTCGCTGAGTTCTATAAAAAATGTTGCCTGATCCATCGGATGTAAATCTAGGAAGTCCTTTCGGAAGGAATCTTTTTTTTCAGACTTTAAAGATTGCAACATGTAGTATGTGTACTCTTCTTTATACTTGTATTGGTTTAATCTAATCATTTTTTGACACGCCTTTCTATTACAAATTCTCAATTTCAACACTTAGAACGTGATCAATTTTTTTAACATAATAATATATTTCCGTAGTATACTGATCTTCCGGTACAGAAAGAACTAAATCAATTAATTGGTGGCCGTTATCAAGATCTTTGAGCTTGAAATGCCGAATTTTATATTCATCTTTTTTTGATTGTTCGTTTTGCCCTTTATACTTAATCATTTTAATTAATTCGGTCATACGATAATTCGATTCCACGATAATTTTTAATGAAATTTCCTGACGGTTAAGTGTTGATAGGCCTAATGTTTTAATGAGAAGGGGCACAATATTGACTGCACCCATCAAGAGGATGACAGCACAACTTGCTTCTAGATAAAACCCCGCTCCAATCGTAATTCCAAGCGCAGAAGCGGACCAGATTAGTGCAGCGGAAGTAAGGCCAGAAATAACCTCGTTACTTCTTCGCAAAATAACGCCAGCCCCAATGAAACCAACTCCACTTACAATCTGCGCAGCAAGTCGCATTGGATCCATATTCGGATGATTTGCACCTCCAAATTTACCGAATGCTTCTATAGAAACAATTGTTAATAAACAGCTAGCAATAGAGATGACCATACTAGGTCTTATGCCAAGTTGTTTTTGTTTAATCTGTCTGTCAATCCCAATCAGTAATCCGAATAGCAAAGCTAAGATTAGCTTGATTATCATTTCTACTGTCATTGTCATTGTCATCGTTAATCACCTCTTCATTTCTTTGTTTAGAATGCCCTTTAAAACAAAAAAAGCTCCCGTAAAAAAAGGGAGCTTTTTGCTTAGAATGTATCTTGTTCGACGTACACATCAAATAAACCTATCTTGATATTTCCAATTTGCAAAAAAAACAGAATTGGATGATTGAAGAGAGGGACATATGTGGACTGAACGTTAAAACGCTGCCTTTTGCCATATTCGAATTATTTAAATCTATGAAATGCCATATCGAATAATTGTCCATCACATGTTTCCCCCTTTTTAGTCAAATAAAATAAAAACCCCTCTATCGATTCAAAGAGGGGGTGAAGAGCGCACAAAAAAGCACGTCCGATTCCCCTTGATCGAGTTTTAGCACTATACACCGTAAAGAAATGAAATTCATTTCTTAGCCACCTTATGAAAAGCCTTAATTCGGCAATTCCTGTTCTACCCATGGGCATCTTTCGATATTTCTGGGCAGTGGCCTATGTTTGCATAGGAGCCTCACCTAACGAGGACTTATTGTTTTCAGCATTGTACTCCGAATAATTTTAATTGTCAACAACTGTTCCAAAAACAAAAATCTTAAAATGGTATCAAGGAAATAGTGTATTTTTGGCTCATCATCATATAAGGGAGTTCTGTTGTTTATGCATTTCCCACTTGGATGACGGGATGAGCTGTTTGTAGCATTGACCTCGAAGGGTATTACAGGAAGTATCTCCTTTAGCCTTTGTTTTTCTACTTACCCGTTACAGATTTTCGTCTAGCTCCATTTAAGTCAATTTTTATATTTAGCATACGTTTAAAAAATATCATCCCAAACTTTTATGTATTTCTACTCAAATCAAATGAATTAATAAATTCTAGGATTGTTTTTTGTTTTCAAAGGCTGAACTAAGAATGATAGTGCATCTATACAGGATCAATATTGAAATTGATTAAAAATACATTGAGAGTTGGGGGAAGCGAGCGCCTCAGTCTAACTTTTGTTGCTAAGCAAATCAATTCTTCGCTTGAAAAAACAGCTTAAAAGAACAGAGAATGTGTTGAAAAAAGCAAAACTCTTTACCTGTACTGTATGGGAAAAATTCAGTGAGATTTCCAATTTGGAACAGAAAATTGTGATAAAAAACACTTTGAAAATATTATTAGCCTATTGACAAAATAAAAAATACGGATTAAGATGGCGAAGAAATTAAATAAAACCTCGTTAGGTGAGGCTCCTATACAAACATAGGCCACTGCCCAGAAATATCGAAAGATGCCCATGGGTAGAACAGGAATTGCCGAATTAAGGCTTTTCATAAGGTGGCTAAGAGATTATTTATTTCTTTACGGTGTATAGTGCTAAAACTCGAGTTAGGGGGAATCGAAAGTGCTTGTTGTACTTATTTATTTTATTATGCGCTTTATTAAAACCTCCGGGACTCCTGGAGGTTTTTTTATTTCCAAAAAAAGAACCTTATCGCAGATTGCTATATAGTTTCACCCCTTTTAGCAGAAGAATAAGAGTTCGTTTTTAGAAAGGAGGGGGTCAAAATGGAGAGTCCAAGTATGACCGATGGAGATAGTAGGAGTAAAAAACGTAAATCTGTTTTAGTTCAACAGATTAGGAGGACGATTCAATGCTTAAAATCTATAAAAGAGGCAGAGAAGGGCTGGAAGAACAGCCTAAGATCGTTCAAGGTAGCTGTGTTTATCTCACTGAACCGACAGAAGAAGATATACAGTACGTTACTAATCGCCTTGGGGTACCAACTGACTTTATCAGTGACTCCCTCGATATAGACGAACGATCGCGAGTAGAAAAAAATGGAAATGATTTATTACTAATTATCAATGTACCCTTAAAAATGCCAAATGGTGATACTATACCATTTAGGACAATTCCAATCGGTATTATTCAAACAAGTGAAGTAATTGTCATAATTTGTCGTAATGATCATCTGGTTTTACAGGAATTTAAAAAAAATCTCGATAAAAGTTTTAATAACAATATAAACGTATCTTTTATTTTACAGCTATTGCTTGTTACAGCTAGTTACTATTTACGTTGTCTCGATGATGTTGATCGAAAAGTTATTGTATCTGAAAAATTAATACAAAAATCAATCAAGAACAGTGAAGTGTATACTTTGCTCAATATAAATAAGAGCCTTGTTTATTTCATAAAGGCACTAAAAGTAAATCTATTGATGATGAGGAAATTGTCAAGAGTACTTGAAATGAATGAAGAAGATGAAAAACGGATGCAAAGCACTCTTAATGAGATGCAACAAGCTCTTGATACATCAAAAATTTACAACGAAAATTTAGGTAATATGATGGATGCATATTCTGCTGCGATTGAAATTAACCTAAGTGTTGTAGTGAAAGTTTTAACTGCATGTACGATTATTTTGACGTTTCCAACGATGGTCGCAACAATTTATGGGATGAATGTCCCGTTACCGAAACAAGATGGTGCATATGCATTAGCAGTACTAATGTCAATCTCTGCAGTCATTAGCTTGTTAACAGGTTGGGTGTTTTATAAAAAACGGCTATTTTAGAAGAGAAAGTGAGGAAAAAAGATGCTTACGATATATCAAAGTAATTCAATAGGTCAATTACAACAGGTATCTGAGATTGTTCACAACACGTTGCTCTATCTTGTGGATCCGACAGATGCTGAAATTTCCCAAATCTCAAATAAACTTAATGTTCCGAAAGATTTTATTCGTGATTCTTTAGACATCAATGAGAGACCTCGGATTGAAAAAGAGGATTCGTCAATGGTCATCATTCTTAATTCTCCTGTTGTGATGAATGAGAAACGTTTGTACGAGGAAATCCCTTATCGTACATTACCAATCGGGATTATTCATGTAAAGGACCATCTAATAATTGTCACAAAAGAAGACAACCCATTATGTAGAGACATATTTTCAGGAAAGTACGGAACATTTCAAACGCATATGAAGACTCGAATAACATTACTTCTATTTGAAGCGATTGCTCAATCGTATCTCGATTTTCTCAAGCGTATAAAAGCACAAGTTGGACGATTACAGCGAGAATTAAAAGAGTCACATAACAATAGAGAGCTTTTCGGTCTGATTCATATTAATAAAAGTTTAGTATATTTCTCAACATCTTTACGAGCTATGCGCAATGTTTTTTTACACCTTTCCAAAGGGCAAGGTATAAAGCTATATGAAGAAGATCAACAAATGTTGCATAATGCGCTAGTAGATATTGAACAAGCGGCGGAAGTAACAGAAATGCGAAGTCTTAGTTTAAGTGGTCTTATGGATGCGTACGCAGCAATCACTCATAATAACCTAAATAGTGTTTTGAAAATACTGACTACTCTTACGCTTGTATTAATGATTCCGACTATAATTGGAAGTATTTTCTCGATGAACGTCCCATTGCCCTATGAAGATCAGCCATTCATGTTCTTAGTAGTTATTGGACTAATGGTAGGAATCAGTGGAAGTCTCTTCTACGTATTTTACAAATCAAAATTTTTACGTTTCTAATATATTCGGATAGTATGTAAGAAAGGTTGTGTTATAAAATGCTTTTAATTAACAAAAGTACCTCAGAAGGTAAGCTTGAACAAACATCAAAAATTGGTTATAACAGCTGGCTTCATCTAGAAGCACCAACAACAAGTGAAATTGAACATGTAGAGGCAGCTCTTGGTGTTCCAAACAATTTTTTAACTGATTCACTTGATATAGAAGAACGCCCGCGAATTGAAGAGCGCAACGGAGCGGTCTTGATAGTTATTCATGTCCCATATGATCAATTAGATGTCGAGAGTTCTGATCAAGACGTGAAGTATCGGACAATCCCAATGGGTATCATACACACAAAAAATCATATGATAACGATTTGTAGAGAGGAGCTACCTTTTATGAAGGATTTCTTTAACGGCGAAATGACTCTCTGTGAGACACATATGAAAACGCGTAACACTTTAAATATATTAAGTATAACGGCTCGAGCATATATTCGTTTTTTAGCTACAATTGAACGGGAAATCACTTTAGCAGAAAAAGAACTTTCTAAGTCATATCGTAATAGTGAGATGTATACACTCCTTAACTTAAACGAAAGTCTTATATATATGGTAACTTCTCTTAAACAAATGAAATTTACGATGCAAAAAATATTACATGGTAGCTCTATCAAATTAGACGAAGACGATGCAAGTGTTTTAGACGACTTGCTTATTGAATTAGATCAGGCATATGAAGTGACGGAAATTAATCAAATTAATTTAAATAATATTATGGATGCATATGGTAACGTAATTCAAAACAACGTAAGCCAAGTCCTTAAATTACTAGCTTCATTTACAATCATCTTATCGGTGCCTATGTTAATTGCCAGTATTTATGGAATGAATGTACCTCTACCATATCAAAATACATCAAATGCATTTTGGATAGTGATTGTTGTAATGTTCTTGTTAACAGGATTGTCTACTCTCGTTTTTTACAAAAAAAATTATTTCTCACGATAGCCTCGGTGTGAAGGATAATTACCTTGGAGAAAAATTGAGCTTAGTTATGATTAGCAATTATAGTGCCAATTGACAGAAGAACATATTTTTTTTATAATTCTTGTTAGAAAATTGTAAAAAACGATGATGGAAAAAGTACGTATTTGTGCGTGTAAAAGAAAGGGATTTCTTGGCTGAAAAAATCCTCACAATAGCGAATACCGAAAGCTACTCCAGAGTGCAGTTAATCCCTGCCGTTCACTTACGTTACAAGTGCTAAAGAGGTAAGTATACTTTTACTTACAACTAGGGTGGTACCGCGAGATAAATTACAAGTCCTCGTCCCTTTTTTGGGATGAGGGCTTTTTTATGTTTATTTGCGGATTCATCTCGTAATTTTACAAACATATAGGGAGGAACTTTTCAAATGAAAGCAGTAGAAATTCGCCGCATGTATCTAGAATTCTTTAAAGAAAAAGGTCATCATCATGAGCCATCAGCACCACTTGTGCCGATCAATGACCCATCATTACTTTGGATTAACTCAGGTGTTGCAACACTTAAACCATATTTCGATGGTCGTATCATTCCTGAAAATCCGCGTATTACAAATGCCCAAAAATCAATTCGTACAAACGATATTGAAAACGTAGGTAAAACAGCTCGTCACCATACGTTCTTTGAAATGTTAGGTAACTTCTCAATTGGGGATTACTTTAAAAAAGAAGCTATTCATTATGCTTGGGAGTTTTTAACGGATAAAAAATGGATGGGCTTTGATCCAGAACTTTTATCGATTACGATTCACCCTGAAGACCAAGAAGCGTATGACGTTTGGCATAACGAAATTGGTATTCCGGAAGAGCGTTTAATCCGTCTAGAGGGGAACTTCTGGGATATCGGTGAAGGTCCATCAGGTCCTAACTCAGAAATTTTTTATGACCGTGGGGAAGAATATGGTTCAGATGAAACTGATCCAGAAATGTATCCAGGTGGTGAAAATGAACGCTATCTTGAAATTTGGAACTTAGTGTTCTCTCAATTCAACCATAATCCTGATGGCACATATACACCACTTCCAAAGCAAAATATTGATACTGGTATGGGTCTAGAGCGCATCGTATCGGTAGTTCAAAATGTTCCAACGAACTTTGATACTGATTTATTCATGCCTATTATTGAAAAAATCGAGCAGTTGGCAAATCGCAAATACAAACGTCCAGGTGAAGTCGCGCTAAGTGAAATCTTCGGTTCGGAAGAAGATATCAATACACCATTTAAAGTAATCGCTGACCATATTCGTACAGTGGCGTTTGCTATTGGAGATGGTGCTCTTCCTTCAAATGAAGGTCGTGGATATGTATTACGTCGTTTACTACGTCGTGCTGTGCGCTATGCAAAACAAATCGGCATTGAAAAGCCATTTATGTTTGAATTAGTACCAACTGTTGGTGAAATTATGAATGATTTCTACCCAGAAGTAACGGAAAAATGCGAGTTTATCCAACGTGTTATTAAAAACGAAGAACTTCGCTTCCATGAAACATTAGATGGTGGTCTTGCTATCTTTAACGAAGTGGTAGAAGCTCAAAAAGCAGCAGGCCATGACTATATTCCAGGTGCAAATGCATTCCGTTTATATGATACTTACGGTTTCCCAATCGAATTAACAGAAGAGTATGCGGAAGAAGTAGGCATGAAGGTAGATCATGAAGGCTTTGAAGTAGCAATGGAAGAACAACGTGAACGCGCACGTGCAGCTCGTCAAGATGTGGATTCTATGCAAGTACAAAACGAAGTGCTAGCAAACTTGACGGTTGCAAGTGAATTTGTAGGCTATGATACATTAACGACAGACACAGAAGTGGCAGCGATTATTGTCAACGGCCAAGTGTCAAAAGTAGCATCTGAGGGGCAAGAAGCATTAGTTATTTTAGCTGAAACACCATTCTATGCTGAAATGGGTGGTCAAATTGCAGATAGCGGTGTGATTGCTAATGATAGCTTTACTGCCATTGTAAAAGATGTACAAAAAGCTCCAAATGGTCAGCCGCTTCATACTGTACTTGTAGAATCTGGAGAAATGCATGTTGAAGATGCTGTAAAAGCATTAGTTAACCGTGATGAACGTAATTTAATTATTAAAAACCATACAGCAACACATATTATGCAACGTGCATTAAAAGATGTACTAGGCGACCATGTTAGCCAAGCTGGGTCATATGTAGGACCTGACCGTTTACGCTTTGACTTCTCTCACTTTGGACAAGTAACAAAAGAGGAATTACAACAAATTGAACGTATTGTAAATGAAAAAGTGTGGGATGATATAGAAGTCGTTATTGAAGAAAAAGGCATCGATGAGGCGAAAGCTATGGGAGCAATGGCACTATTCGGTGAGAAATATGGCGATATCGTTCGCGTTGTTTCAATTGGTGATTACTCTATTGAACTTTGCGGTGGTTTACACGTAAAACGCTCTTCTGAAATTGGTTTCTTCAAAATTGTTTCAGAAGGTGGTATCGGTGCAGGTACTCGTCGTATCGAGGCTGTGACAGGTAAAGTTGCCTATGAAGCTGTAAAAGAGGAAGAAGCTTTATTAAACGAAGCGGCAGCATTATTAAAAGCAAATCCAAAAGATCTTGTGACAAAAGTACAAGCGTTACAAGCTGATTACAAAGATTTACAACGCGAAAATGAAGCATTATCACAAAAAATCGCGAATGCACAAGCAGGGGCTATTGTGGACGCGGCGCAAACTTTTGGGGATGTAACTGTTCTTTCTACTAAAGTTGAAGCAAAGGACAACAATCAACTTCGTCAAATGATGGATGACTTGAAAGCTAAAATGCCTAAGGCTGTTATCATTCTTGGTGCTGTCGATGGCGAAAAGGTTATGCTATGTGCTGGAGTAACAAAAGATTTAGTTGGTGGCAATTACCATGCCGGAAATATCGTAAAAATGGTAGCAGAAGCATGTGGTGGTAAAGGTGGCGGTCGTCCAGATATGGCGATGGCAGGTGCAAAAGAAGCATCAAAACTTGATGAAGCACTACTTTCTGTGTATGATTATGTTAAATCCATTTAACTTCTTTCAGCGGGTGTCTAAACACCCGCTGAAATAGAGGAACTCAGGGTAAGAACTTCACATCCTGTGAAAACGCCTGAGTGACCAGCATCGTGCTGGCCTAAACCCTCCGGCGGATGTCACGGAATCGGAAAGAAGTTCTTAGGGGATGTTAGCAGTCATCGCATCCATGCGATAACGGCTAACTGACCTGCATCGGTAAAAACGCCACGTCCTGTGGCATTACCGAAATGACCGACATCGTGTCGGCTTAAGCACAAGGTCGATTCCGGACGCAATTATGCCGAGGCATAATTGATAATACGCCAAAACATGTTATAATAAAGAGAAATTGGAGATGAGCTTTTTTGCACATCTCCTTATTTCTGAAAGCGAGGTGCTGGTCATGAGTTCATTTGATCAAACTATGAAATTTAATTTTCCAGAAGAATCAATGGAACAGGAAGTCAAGCAGGTAATGTTGAAGGTACATTCTTCATTAGAGGAAAAGGGATATAACCCTATCAATCAGATTGTCGGTTATTTACTTTCTGGTGATCCGGCGTATATTCCTCGCCATCAGGATGCTCGTAATTTAATTCGCAAGCTTGAGCGTGACGAAATTCTAGAAGAGCTTGTTAAGTTTTATATTAAAAAGAATAACGAGGACTAGAAATGAGAATTATGGGATTAGACGTTGGGTCAAAAACAGTTGGCGTTGCTGCAAGTGATGCTTTAGGGTGGACGGCTCAAGGTATTGAAACCGTAAAGATTGATGAAGCTAACGGTGAGTTCGGCATTGAGCGAATAGCTGAGTTAGTGAAGGAGTACGCTATAACAGAATTTGTTGTAGGATACCCGAAAAACATGAATAATACGGTTGGACCGCGTGGGGAGGCTTCTGAAAACTATAAAAAGCTTTTAGAAGAGACATTTTCACTACCGGTCAAACTTTGGGATGAGCGTTTAACAACGATGGCTGCTGAGCGTATGCTTATCGAAGCAGACGTGAGTCGCAAAAAGCGTAAGCAAGTCATTGATAAAATGGCTGCTGTGATGATTTTACAAGGCTACTTGGATAGCAAAAATTAATTGATGAGGTGACAACCATGGCACAAGAGCATAACCATGAAGAAGAACTACACGTACAACATATTACAGTAATTGACGAGAACGGAAATGAACAGCTTTGTGAAGTAATTCACGTACATGAATCAGCTGAATTCGGCAAATCATACGTATTTTACTCTATGGTAGGCGCAGAAGAAGATGAGGATGGCTCTGTTGAAATCTTCGTATCTTCATTCGTTCCATCAGAAAATGGTGAAGATGGTGAATTAACACCAATCGAAACTGAAGCAGAGTGGGATATGGTAGAAGACGTATTAAACGCTTTAGAGGATGAAAACGAAGAATAATCATCGTAGTCATTAACTTCTTTCAGTATTCATCTCTCAACTCTATAGGGGAGAGATGAATACGGGTATAAGTCACTTTACAGCAAATGTCCTGAAAGAAGTTAAAGCCTCCGGCGGATGTCACGGAATCGGATAGGAGTTCTTTGTGTTTGCACAAAGCCGATTCCGGACGCAATTATGCCGAGGCATAATTGATAAGTTTGGAACAAGGATGGCAACAAGCACTCCTTGTTCCTTTTTTACTTTTGAATACAAAAAGTTGTGGATGACATTTTTATATATGCCTGTATATTGTTGATTGGAGTGGAGGCTGGTCGACTCCTTGTGGCTCATCGGACGCCCCCAGAAAGCTCTGCTCTGTGCGAAAGCGAAGCGACCGGCCGGAACGGAAATCAACTACACGATATGGTGATGAGCCATAAACTGTGAAGTTATGTGAGACTATGGCGAATCCAATGAATTAAAGGTGAAATTTTTATACCACACCTAAATGGCACGTCAGAAACATAATTTAGCCTAATTAAGGAGGAAATTAAATGAACGAAGAAACACAAGAATTTCTGATCATTGGAGAGAATGGCAAGGAGCAAAAGTGTCGTGTTGTTTTCACCTTCGATGCAGAAGAAAAATCATATGTATTGTTTTCGTTAATTGACGAGGATGGGAATGAAATTCCTGGTGACATTTCTGCTATGACATTTGATTATGATGATAACAATGGAGAAATGACAAATTTACAGCCTGTTGAAACAGAGGCAGAATGGGAAATGATTAATGAAGTGGTCCTGACACTTTTAGACGAGTTTGAAGAAGGGCCGCAGCAATTTACAATTACAGATGAGCATGGAAAAGATCAAGTATGTGAGGTTATTCATACATTTTCATCAGAACAATTTGGCAAATCTTATGTACTTTATGTTCTAGCAACGGACGAGCCAATAGAAGATCGAGACATTTTTGCTTCTCAATACGTATCTGGAAATGACGGAACGATTGAAGATTTATTACCAATTGAAACAGAAGAAGAATGGGCATTTGTTGAAGATGTATTAAATGAATTGTAATTAGAACTCTGAGTAGTAACTTGCTACTCAGAGTTTTTTTATTGAGTAACGATTAATATGGAGCGACGCCTGAGAAGTATTAATAGAAAATTTCTATCTATTATGTAAAAACATTCTATATGAAAACTATATTTATGCATTTTCGAGAAAATTTACGTGTTTTTCAAGAGAGAAATTGATTTCTTGCATTTTGTTTTGTCTGAATTTTTAAATATTTATAAATTAAGCGAGATATCGAACGTTGACCAATCATAAGTAAACAGATAAGATTTGTTTTACATTAAACCAAGTAAGTTTATTTACAAAGGAGGAAATTAAACATGAGGTTAATATGGGGACTGCTAGTCGGTGTATTAGTGATAGGTTTGTTGGTAGGTTGCACAAACAAAGGAGAAGCGAGTAAAGACGAAACAGTAACATTAAAGGTAGGGGCAGCCAATGTACCACATGCGGAAGTATTAGAGTATTTAGCAAAGGATCTTGAAAAAGATGGCGTGAAATTAGACGTTTCCATTTTAAAAGATGCTGTTCAAACAAATCAGCAAACGGCAGATGGCGAACTAGATTTCAATTACTTTCAACACATTCCATTTTTAGAACAGACGAATAATGAAAGTCATTTAGATTTAGTGAGTGTAAAAGGAATTCATATTGAACCATTTGGTGTGTACTCTAAAAAAATCAAAAATATAAATGATTTACCGCGAAACGCAAAAGTTTCCGTTCCAAATGATGTCGTCAATTTCTCTCGGGCTTTACTACTATTTCAGAATAATGGACTAATCGAATTGAATAAAGCAAAGGAAAATGATTTTACAATCGAGGATATTACAAAAAACGAAAAAAATATTCAATTTATCGGTGTTGATTCTCAGTTATTAACTCGTTCACTAGATGATGTAGACGCATCGGCAATTAATACGAACTACGCCTTAGAAGGGGGTTATAACCCTGTGGAAGATGCACTTATTATCGAAGGACCAGAATCGCCATATGTCAATATTATTGCGACGACAAAAGAAAAACAAAATGATCCAGCAATTCAAACGGTCGTTAAATGGTTGACGAGCGAAAAGGCACGTGCTTTTTTTGAAGATCAGTATAAAGGGGCTGTCGTTCCAGCATTTTAAGTCGGGCGTATCAAAAATAAATGAAATGCTAAGGAGGTAGACGTGAAATGATTGAATTTATCGAAACGACAAAGGAATTTCAGGTAGGAACAACCGTTGTAACGGCATTAAATCATATTAATTTAACGATTCAAAAGGGTGATGTTTTTGGTGTTATCGGCTTTAGCGGTGCTGGTAAAAGTACATTAATACGGACAGTGAACTTACTGGAGGAGCCAACGTCTGGTCGCGTTCTTGTGAATGGCAAGGAGCTGACAACATTAAGTAAAAAGCAGCTTCGCGAGGAAAAGAAAAACATTGGTATGATTTTTCAACACTTCAATCTGCTCCGTTCTAAAACCGTCTTTGAAAATGTTGCGATGCCTTTAGTATTAAGTGGCATTAAAAAATCAAAAATTGAAGATCAAGTAAGTGAAGTTTTGGCATTTGTTGGTTTACAGGACAAAGCCGAGCGTTATATCGATGAACTTTCAGGTGGACAAAAGCAGAGAGTGGGCATTGCTCGTGCACTTGTCACAAAGCCAACAATTTTATTGTGTGATGAGGCGACCTCCGCTCTTGATCCACAAACGACTAAATCTATATTGGAGTTACTCAAGAAAGTCAATATTGAGTACAGTATTACCATTTTAATGATTACACATGAAATGGAAGTCATAAGGGACATTTGCAATCGTGTAGCTGTTATGGAAAACGGAAAAGTTATCGAAACAGGCAGTGTACTTAGAATTTTTTCTTCACCGCAAGAGGAGACAACTAAAAACTTTGTACAATCGGTAGTTCGAGATGAAATTCCACAATCTGTCTACGAGCAACTTAAAACGATAGATCATTCTAAAAAAATTTATAACTTGAAATTTATAGGTGTAGACGTTGGGCAACCAGTTGTCTCTCAAGTAGCAAAAAAGTTTGATGTTGATGTAAATGTATTGTTTGGCAATATTACAGAGCTACAAGGGATTCCCTTTGGTAATTTAATCGTTGAACTAGTTGGCGTAGACAAAGAAATAGAAAAGGCACATCAATTTATTCGAACGAAAGATATTCAAATAGAGGAGGTTATTGCACATGAAGGTGAGCTCACAAATCATTATCGACGCAGTGTTAGACACGCTGTACATGGTTAGTATTTCGTTATTTTTTGGTGCGATTTTAGGCTTTATTTTAGGGATTACTTTAGTTGTGACGAGAAAAGGGCATATTCTTGAAAATACAATGATTTTCTCAATCATCAATCCCATCGTCAATACCTTGCGCTCCATTCCGTTCATTATTTTGCTTGTTGCTATCATTCCATTTACACGCTTCCTCGTTGGAACAGCAATAGGTACGACAGCTGCCATTGTGCCACTCGTCTTGCATATCGGTCCATATATATCAAGATTAATAGAAAATTCATTATTGGAAGTGGATGAAGGCATTATTGAAGCAGCAAAGGCAATGGGTGCATCTCCACTTCAAATTATTCAAAAGTTTTTACTACCTGAAGCTTTCCCCTCTTTAATATTAAGTGTGACGACGGCAACAATTGGGCTTATTGGGGCGACTGCAATGGCAGGGGCAGTTGGAGGAGGTGGCCTTGGTGATGTAGCCATTACTTACGGCTATCAACGCTTTGACAATGTCACGATTTTAGTCACGGTGGTGATTCTAGTAGTACTCGTACAAATCATTCAAAGTATTGGAAATAGTCTTGAACGAAAATTACGCAGGGTGTCATAAAGGAGAATTAATATGAGGAAACTAAATTATTTTTTCGGTTTAATAACATTACTGTTCCTACTAGTTGCTTGTGCAAAAGCAGATGAAAAAGATGCTGTGAAGGTTGGAATCCGTAGCTCGGAATTGAAAACATGGGAGTTTATAAAAAAACAGGCTGCTAAGGAAGATATAAATCTCGATTTAGTGACATTCTCAGCACAATATGATCCGAACCAAGCATTGGCGGAGGGGGAGGTTGATATGAATGCATTTCAGCATGTAGCTTACTTAAATTTATTTAATACGAGTAACGATACAGAATTACAGGCAATCGGCACAACGATCATGGCTCCGATAGGCTTATATTCTAACAAATATAAATCCTTCGATGATATCAAAGAGGGCTCCAAAATTGCTGTACCAAACGATCCTTCTAACTGGGGTAGAGCGTTACTGCTGTTACAGGAGAATGGATTACTGACGGTTACAGATAATTTTGATGGCAACGGTGGAGAGGATCGGATTAAAGATAATCCGAAAAAATTGAACATTTTACCAGTAGATGGTGCGACGACACCGAGGGTTATGGAGGATGCCGATTTTGCGATCATTAATAATGGGGTTGCTGTCGAAGCAGGACTGCTATTGAAAGATGCCATTATTCATGAGAATGTAACGGCGAAACCATTTATTAATGTCATTGTGGCAAGGCCCGAAGATAAGGACAATGAGACATTGAAAAAAATTATTGATATTTATCAGCGTGAAGAGACGGCTACATTCATTAAAGATATTTCTAAAGGGAATTATATTCCGGTGAAAATGCCTTTAGATGAATTAGCTACATGGAAGGAATTTTACCTTCATTGACCAACACTTTATTTACCTAATGCCTTTGTTTATATATGGATAGTGAGATTGATTCATATGAAAGGGAGATGACGACAAAATGACTAAGAAAAAAGAGTTAAAGCTTGCATTATATTTAATTGGGGCAGGTATGCATATTGCAGCTTGGAAGCATCCTTTAGCAAAAGTTAATGCAAGCATCGATATTAAAGCTTTGCAAAAGGTGGCGCAAATTGCTGAAAAGGGTAAGTTTGATATTGCCTTTGTTGCGGATAGTTTAGCAATCAATCATGAATCACATCCACATATTTTAAATCGCTTTGATCCTCTAATACAGATTACAGCTTTGGCAGCTGCGACAACAAAAATTGGCCTTGGTGCCACTGCATCAACCACATATAGTGAGCCATATGTATTAGCGCGACAGCTAATGTCCGTAGACCATATTAGTGATGGGAGAGTAGGTTGGAATCTAGTGACAACAGCAGATGCCACAGGAGAGACGGCTTTAAACTTTAGCCGTGACAAGCATTGGGAGCACGATCATCGTTACGAACGTGCGGAGGAATTTATCGATGTAGTTCAATCATTATGGGATTCATGGGAGGACGGTGCTTTTGTTTACGACCGTGATAATAATATTTTTTATGATCGTAATAAAGTACATGAAACCGCTTTTAAAGGCGAATATTTATCAGTGAAAGGTCCATTAAATATTGCACGTTCCGTTCAGGGGCAGCCTGTTATTATTCAGGCAGGCGCTTCAAAACCAGGGCAAAAATTAGCAGCGCGAACAGCGGAGGTTGTTTTTGTTCATTGGGACGATATTGAAAAGTCCAAGGAGCATTATCGTCATTTAAAGGCACAGCTTGCTCCATTTGGACGCACCGAGGAGGAGCTTCTTGTGTTCCAAGGGATATCGCCAATTGTGGGGGATACTGAGGAAGAGGCTATCCGTAAGTATAATGAATTACAGGCGTTGATTTACCCATATGAGAGCTTAAAATTTGTTTCAGGCTATATGGGAAATGTGGATTTTTCTAAATACTCGTTAGATACACCTGCAATCGAAGTGGATTTTCCTAAGGTCAACAGTATTCAAAGTCATTTCTATGAGCATTTAGAAATTATCAAAAAAGAAAATTTAAAGGTTGGCGAATTATATGCACGCCTATTTGGTCCTGCGAAGCGCGATGCTTTTGTTGGAACACCAACACAAATTGCTGATGAGATGGAGCGATGGATTACAGAGGAAGCGGCAGATGGCTTTATGTTAATGTTTCCGTTATTACCACGTGATTTAGAAGACTTTGTGAACAAGGTCGTGCCTATTTTACAAGAGCGGGGTATTTATCGAAAAGAGTATACAGGTTCAACACTAAGGGAACATTTAGGACTGAAAAAACCACAAAATCGATTTACGAAAAGTAAGGTGACTCATTGATGAGTGATATTTATATTCGTAACGATCGTGAGCAAAAGCTAGTCCAATATGCTAGTGAATTGGCACAACAAATTGACAAGACTGCTGGTAAATATGATGAGAGTGGAGAATTTCCGTTTGAGCAATTTAAAATTTTAGAGGATGCTGGTTATTTTAAATTAACCGTGCCGAAAAAATACGGTGGTGAGGAAATTTCTCTTTATGAAATGTTATTAGTACAAGAACAATTAGCAAAAGGAGATGGTTCTACTGCATTGTCTGTTGGCTGGCACTTATTAACCTTTTTGAACGTTCGTGAGGCGAAGACGTGGCCCGAGCCAATATTTGCGGAATTAAGTCGTAAAGCCGTTAAAGAAGGTTCTCTATTAAATATTATCAATAGCGAACGAGGAAAAGGTAATATTTCTCGCGGTAGTTTACCTGGCACAATTGCAAAAAAAGTGCCTGGAGGCTATATCATTACAGGTGAAAAGGCTTTTGCTTCCCTAGCCCCCATTTTAAAACAATTTACGATTATCGCCTATATAGAAGAAGAGAATTTAACAGCTGAATTTTTAATAACTAAAAATGATCAGGTAGAGGTTGTTAATACTTGGGATGCAATGGGAATGCGTGCAACAGGTAGTCATGATATTATTTTTCATGACACGTTTGTTCCGCAGGAGGCATTGCTATACAAGCATCGTCCAAATGAAATAAACCGTTTTTTAGCTGATGGCCGTATCTATTCATTAGAAATTCCAGCTGTTTACTTAGGAGTTGCAGGGGCTGCTAGGGATTATGCAATAGATTTTGCTAAAAATACTTATTCATACAGTTTAGAAAATACAATCGCACTCGCAAGTCATGTCCAACAAAAAATTGGTGAAATTGAAATACTTTATCAAACGGCACGCCGAACATTGTATAGTATTGCAGCGCAAGTAGAGCAAAATCCCGCGATTAAGGATCAACTTTCTGAAGATGTTAGCATTGCAAAGTATGTCATTTGTAATAATGCAATTGATATCGTAGCAAAAGCAATGCAAGTTGTTGGTGGACGAAGTCTGTCTAAGACTAGTAAATTACAGCGACTATTTCGAGATGTTCAATGTGGCCGTTTTAATCCTCCAGCAGATGATGTAGTTATAACACAGCTTGCAAAGGGATTATTAGTCGATGTCAAACAAGGAGCTTTTCAATTATAGGTTCACTTTATCTTGATGTTTTTCAACCGTTCTTGTGGAAAAAATATTATTGAGTCTGCTAACAATATTGTTGGCAGATTTTTGTTTTTTATGAAGGGGCTTTCCATTACAAATAATCAAAACGACCCATTATTATCTTTCTAGTTTTCTCTAGTATGTTATCAATGCTTTAAAACTGTTTTCGTCTCAGCTTTTTTTACTAATTCTAGGGAATAAACTTTTATTTATTATACTCATTCTATTGTCGCAAGCTATTTTTTTATATGTGCTTTTTCTACTGAATTATCTATTTCTGTTTGTCGTGAAAGTTGATTTCTAGTATGATAATGGAGTGATAGGGGGGAAACCCGTGAATAACGGTTCAAAAAAACAAGAAATGTTTTCAAAAATGCAAGAAAGAAAATCCGAGGTAAAAGTTGTGAGAAAAATCGTTGCTATTGTTGCAATTGCTTTGGTCCTAATTTTAGGGATAGTCGGTTTAATTGGCTATAATTATGTGAAGAGTGCATTAAAACCAGTAGATCCAGATGCCACTAAAACAATAGCAGTTGAAGTACCAATTGGTTCAGGTTTAAGCTCTATTTCGACTCTATTAGAGAAAAAAGGGTTAATTAAAGATGCTCGTGTTTTTAAATACTATGCCAAATTTAAAAATGAATCTCAGTTCCAAGCAGGCAAATATGATTTATCACAGTCAATGACATTAGACGAACTAATCAAAAGTTTAAAAACCGGAAAGGTCTACCGTACGCCAGTCTTTGCAATGACCATTCCTGAAGGTTTAACACTTGAACAAATCGGTAATATTGTGGAAAAGAAAACACCTTACACTCAAAAGGAATTTATGGACTTAGTAACAAGCGATACATTTGTTCAACAAATGAAGGCTAAATATCCTGAGCTTGTTACGGATGCGGTTTTAGCCGATAATATTCGTTATGATTTAGAGGGCTATTTATTCCCTGCAACGTATTCTTATTTTGAAGAAAAACCAACATTGGAATCGATTGTAGACGAAATGGTAGGGGCAATGGACAAGGTTGTGAAAAATTACAGCGATGCTCTTACGGAAAAACAAATGTCAGTACATCAATTAATAACATTTGCTTCATTATTGGAAGAAGAAGCTACTGCTCAAACAGATCGAGAAACAATTGCGAGCGTATTCTATAACCGTATCAATCAAGGAATGCCTCTGCAAACAGACCCAACTGTTTTATATGCACTAGGATCTCATAAAGATCGTGTGCTTTATAAAGATTTAGAAGTAGATAATGCCTATAATACGTACAAAAATAAAGGCTTACCACCAGGTCCTATTGCGGGTGCTGGAAAAACTTCAATTGAAGCAGTGCTTAATCCAAGTGAAACAGATTATCTCTTCTTCTTAGCGGATAAGCAGGGTGTCAATCACTTCTCGAAAACATATGATGAACACTTACAGAAAGAGCAAAAATATTTGCGCAATGCAGAGTAATTTCAGTTAATTTGTGAGATGTTAAGTTACTTTTCAGCGTGTGTCCATACATCTGCAAAAAAACGTAATTATGCCGAGATATACTGGATATTATTAAAAAATAAATAGTAAAAATGTGGGTAGAAGGAAAGAAAAATAGCTTTCCTTCTATTTTCATGCTATTATAAGTTGTGATTTTTAATCGATCCGCATGGGAAAAATTCAATCAGTCCGTTAATGCGGAAAAATATACGTGGTGGCAATTGTTTAAAGCTTATAAAAACAATTGCTCATTTTTGTATGACGAAGTACCAAGACATCACGTTTGGTCTTTTTCTTTTTGTTGTTAAATGATGAAGTACAGACAACGGGGATTACTCGTTGCCTTTTAACTTCTTTCAGCGAGTGTTTTTGTAGCGAAAGCGTAGCTTAGATACAGATGTCCAAGCATCCGCTGAAAGAAGTTAAAGCCTCTGGCGTATGTCACGAAATCGGCTGTGTGCTTGCACAAAGCCGATTCCAGACGCAATTATGTCGAGGCATAATTGATATGAGGGTGAACTTAAAAATGGAATTATCAGATGCATATATTCAATCATTTATTCAACCACGTAATGAATTGCTTTTAGAAATGGAAGCATTTGCGGAGGAGAATCATGTACCGATTATGCAGCTTGCAGGCATTGATGCACTAAATCAACTGCTACGTATTCAAAATCCGTCGAAAATTTTAGAGATTGGTACAGCAATTGGTTATTCTGCAATAAGAATGGCCGACGCTTTACCTAACGTGCATATCGTTACAATTGAGCGAGATACTGAGCGTGTTGCGAGAGCAAAGGCTTATATTGAACGTTCTACAGTTTCAGATCGTATAACGGTCATTGAAGGTGACGCCTTAGAGGTGAACGATGAAGCAATTCATACGACCTTCGATGCAGTTTTTATCGATGCTGCAAAGGGACAATATCAACGCTTTTTTGAAAAGTATGCGCCTCTTGTAAAATCTGGCGGAGTTCTATATATCGATAATATGTATATGCATGGCTTATCAGATTTGGATTTAAAAGATGTACCGCGTCGCAAGCGTACAATGATTCGAAATTTAAAAAACTTTACCGATTGGATTATGGAGCACCCTGATTATACTAGTGCATTTTTACCGGTCGGTGATGGTTTATTACTATGTTTGAAGAGGTGACTATTATGAAAAAACCTGAATTGCTTGTTACACCGCAATCAGTGGACCATGTAAAAGCACTTTTACAGGCTGGAGCAGATGCTTTTGTCATTGGTGAACAACAATTTGGTCTTCGTCTAGCAGGGGAATTTACTGTTAGTGAAGTGGAAGAAGCTACAAAGTTGATTCATGCAGCGGGTAAAAAGGTTTATGTTGCGGTAAATGCGCTATTCCATAATGAAAAAATGGATGCGCTTGCCGAATATTTAAAGGAAATGCAACGTATTGGTGTTGACCGTTTAATTTATGGTGATCCGGCAGTATTAATCATCCGTCGTGAACAAGGTGTTACAATACCGCTACACTGGAATCCAGAAACGACTGCAACGAACTGGTTTACAGCAAATTATTGGGGGAAACGCGGAGCAACTCGCGCAGTACTTTCACGTGAACTTTCTTTAGATGAAGTGCTAGAAATTAAAGAAAATGTAGAAATAGAGGTTGAGGTTCAAGTACATGGAATGACATGTATGTTCCAATCAAAACGCCCATTACTAGGCCATTATTTCTTATATCAAGATAAAGTAATGGAAATTGAAAATCGTAAGGAAAATCGCAATATGTTCCTTCATGATGATGAGCGTAATAATAAATATCCAATTTATGAAGATGCTAACGGTACGCATATTTTCAGTCCAAACGATATGTGCATTATTGATGAGCTTGGCGAATTATTCGAAGGTGGCATAGATGTATTAAAAATTGAAGGAGTTCTTCAAACACCAGAATATGTAGTCACAGTAACAGAAGCTTATCGTCAAGCAATTGACACATATTTTGACGAATCAGAAGAGGCGTATGAAGATATTAAAGATGATTTACTAGCTAAAATTGAAGAAATTCAGCCTGCCATCAGACCTCTTGATACTGGCTTTATCTTCAAGGAAACAGTTTACTAGGAGGTGGCAAGAACATGGCATTAGCATTAGAACAAAATGACAAAATTCGTGAGATTGTAGACGGGAAACGTGTCATTACAAAAAAACCAGAGCTACTTGCCCCTGCAGGTAGTTTAGAAAAATTAAAAGTAGCAGTTCATTATGGAGCAGATGCTGTATTTATCGGTGGACAAGAATTCGGTTTACGTTCAAACGCAGATAACTTCTCAATTGAACAAATGCGCGAAGGTGTTGAATTCGCTAATAAATATGGTGCGAAAATCTATGTTACGACAAATATTTTTGCCCATAATGAAAATATGGACGGCTTGGAGCAGTATTTAAAAGATATTGAATCTGCAGGTGTTACTGGCATTATTGTAGCGGACCCTCTGATCATTGAAACTTGCCGTACAGCTGCACCAAAGCTTGAAATTCATCTTTCTACGCAGCAATCTTTATCAAACTGGAAGGCTGTCCAGTATTGGAAAGAAGAAGGCTTACATCGTGTAGTATTAGCACGTGAAGTAGGCGGCGAAGAAATGAAGCTGATGAAGGAAAAAGTCGATATTGAAATTGAAGCATTCGTTCATGGAGCGATGTGTATCGCCTACTCTGGTCGCTGTGTACTTTCAAATCATATGACTGCCCGTGACTCTAACCGTGGTGGTTGCTGTCAATCTTGTCGCTGGGACTATGATTTATATGAGCTAGAGAATGGCGAAGAAAAGGCACTTTTCGATGATAATCACGCATCTTTCGCGATGAGCCCGAAAGACTTAAAGCTAATTGAAGCAATTCCACATATGATTGAGCTTGGTATTGATTCATTAAAAGTAGAAGGTCGTATGAAATCAATTCACTATGTTGCTACAGTTGTTTCAGTGTACCGCAAAGTGATTGACGCTTATTGTGCGGACCCTGACAATTTCAAAATTAAACGTGAATGGCTTGAGGAATTAGACAAATGTGCTAACCGTGACACTGCAGAAGCATTCTTCCACGATGCGCCTGGTCACGAGGAGCAAATGTTTGGTGTACATGGCCGTAAAACGACTTATGAGTTTGCTGGTTTAATTTTGGAGCATGACTCAGAAACGAAAATGGTAACAATGCAACAACGTAACTATTTTAAACCTGGCGATGAGGTAGAATTCTTTGGACCAGAAATCGAAAATTTCCGTGTTACAATGGGTGAAATTTGGGATGAAGATGGCAATAGCTTAGATGCTGCGCGACATCCTCTACAAATTGTTAAATTTAAATGCGACACACCATTAAAACCACATAATATGATGCGAAAGGAGAATAATTAATGGCAGCAAATCGTCCAGTCGTCATCGGAATCGCTGGTGGCTCATGCTCGGGAAAGACGAGTGTGACACGTGCTATTTATGATGTTTTCCGCGATCATTCAGTAGTTGTAATTGAACAAGATTTTTATTATAAAGATCAAAGTCATTTAACGTTTGAGGAGCGTTTAGGTACAAACTATGACCATCCGTTAGCGTTTGATAATGATTTATTAATTGAACAACTAAAAAAATTATTGGTCCGTCAACCAATCGAAAAACCAGTATATGATTATGTGCAGCATACAAGAGCTAAAGAAGTTATTCATGTAGAGCCTGTAGACGTTATTATATTAGAAGGTATTTTAGTGTTAGAAGATGCAGATTTACGTGATTTAATGGATATTAAATTGTATGTAGATACGGACTCAGATTTACGTATTATTCGTCGTATAATGCGTGATATAAAAGAGCGTGGACGTACAACAGATTCTGTCATCGACCAATATTTATCGGCAGTGCGACCAATGCATAATTTATTTATTGAACCAACGAAACGTTATGCTGATATTATTATTCCTGAAGGCGGGGATAATGAGGTTGCGATCGATTTAATGGTAACGAAGATTAAAACTATTCTTGAAACCGACAACGTATTGTAATAAGATAGAGTGGTATTGACAATATTTACATGCATATCTGTACATATTTCAGAAAGGCATGCATACTATTAGGTCAAAGCGTAATTTGAAAAACGTTTAAAAATAATAAAATTCGATTAAATGATCCTACAAGGCATTTAATCGAGTTTTATGTTTTTATATTGACGAAAACAAGGAGTGAAGAACTTTGGCAAACGAAAAACAGTACCCAATGACAGCTGAAGGTAAAAGAAAATTAGAAGAAGAATTAGTGAAATTAGAAACGGAAACTCGTAAGGAAATCGTAGAACGTATTAAAATCGCTCGTGATTTCGGGGATCTTTCTGAAAATGCTGAGTATGATTCTGCAAAAGAAGAACAAGCCTTTTTAGAAGGTCGTATTTCTACATTAAAATCAATGATTCGTAACGCAGTTATTATTTCTGAGGACGAATCAGATAATAGTGTCGTATCATTAGGGAAAACGGTTACATTTGTAGAAATTATTAATGGAAAACCATCAACTGATGAGGAGTCGTATACAATTGTTGGTTCGGCTGAGGCAGATCCAATGGAATTCCGTATTTCAAATGAATCACCAATTGCTAAAGGCTTGCTAGGTCGTGCTGAAGGCGAAGAGGTTGTCGTACAAACACCTGGTGGTGAAATGAAAGTTAAAATTATTTCAATAAAATAATTTTTGTACAAGCAGTTAGCTTATCTTTGTAAAAGAGAGCTAGCTGCTTTTATCTTCATCCAGCACAATGTATTGTATCTACAGTACCGCCAAGGCGATACTGTTCTTGATTCTTTCGTCTATGTGAGTTTTTACACTTCTTTTAGCAAAAGGCATTTGTAGCGACAGATACAGGAGTATCCCACTTTTATTTATAGGTTGTAAGATGAATGCGGAGTATTGTAGCAATTTAACTGTGCGAATGCGAAGCGACAACAACATATGACTGAATAACCAACGTCGCGTTGTCCTAAAGCCGATTCCGTACACAATTACGCCGTTGCATAATTGATTCAATAGCCGAAATCCAATAAATACCTTAAGAGGTCTTTGGTTTTGTCTATGATATAATAGGAGCATAATTATTTTGCAAGTGCTGTTGAACTTGATAAAATATTGGCTAGAGAGGGGGAGACTTCATGAGTGAACGAAAAACTCGAAGCAGTCGTCATTTGCAGCCATCTCATAATAAAAAGCTAGATAAACTATTGAATGTATTAATTGGTATTGTCGTGATATTAATTATTATAGTAGCCACATTTGTGTTTAAATGGCAGGATGATGCAGGGCAAGTTGAGAAGGACGAGCCAATACAGGAGCAGAAGAACGATAAAGAAGACGTGAAGGAAGAGCCTTCTAAAGAGAAAAATAATGATGTAACAGCTCAAGAGGAAACAGAGAAAGAGCCTACAGATGAAACTCAAACATCTGAACAGGATGCTACTACTGAAACCACGTCAGACAACCCAAATGTTGATAAGGTTGTAACCAATAAAAGCTGGAAGCCTACACCTACAACACAAACAGGTCAGCATGTTTCTTCTTACGATGATAAATCTGTAGATTGGGCTGAAAAGGTGGCCACAGTTACAGCTGCTACTGGCATCGAAAAGGACAATATGATTATTTGGCGTTTACAAAATAACGGTGGCGCTAATTCGGCTATTGCAACAGTTTCAACTAATGATAAGACACAAATGTACCGTGTCAGCATGGAGTGGGTCGACAACGAAGGCTGGTTACCAGTCAAACTTGAGCAACTAAATACATTAAATGGCGCCTATTGACGAAAGTAGCTCGTTTTATTATTTTTAACTTATATCAGCAGATGTACAAACATTCGCTGATATAAAGGAGCTCAGTCAAAGAACGCCACGTCCTGTGGCAATTTATCTGTGCGAAAGCGAAGCGACAGCAACATGGTTTTAACTGTGCGAAAGCGAAGCGACAGCAACATGGTTTTAACTGTGCGAAAGCGAAGCGACAGCAACATGGTTTTAACTGTGCGAA
>NZ_JBYTDL010000017.1:0-31798 GCF_058791335.1 Lysinibacillus sp. EB271-A1-10B | reverse complement strand
GTGCGAAAGCGAAGCGACAGCAACAACAACAACACACGACTGAGTGACCAACTTCATGTTGCTGCCGCTACGTTGCACTACGCTTTCGCACAGAAAACATTTGTTGGCCCAAAGCCTCCGGCGGACGTCGCGGTAATCGGAAAGGAGTGCTTAAAAAGGATGTTAGCCTAAAATCATCGCATCCATGCGATAACGGCTAGCTGACCTGCATCGGTAAAAACGCCACGTCCTGTGGCATTTCCGAAATGACCGACATCGTGTCGGCCCTCGTGCAGGCCTAAGCACAAAGCCGATTCCCGGACGCAATTATGCCGAGGCATAATTGATTTGAAGTGCATAAAGAAGGGAAGTAACGTAGATATGAAAATCGCAGTAATCGGCGCAATGGAAGAGGAAGTAGAGCTTTTACGAGCGTCTATAGAGAATGCAAAAAGCACAACAATTGCAGGAAGTGAATATACAACAGGAACTTACAAAGGCAACGAGGTAGTTTTATTAAAAAGTGGTATTGGTAAAGTGAATGCCGCAATGTCAACTACTATTCTATTACATGAATTCAAACCTGATGTAGTCATTAATACGGGCTCTGCAGGAGGCTATGATGAAAAGCTTGAAGTAGGCGCAATCGTTATTTCAGATGAAGTCCGTCATCATGATGTAGATGTAACGATTTTCGGTTATGAAATGGGCCAAATGGCTGGTATGCCAGCAGCTTATAAATCAGATGAAAAACTTATGAAAGTGGCTGAAGAGGCAGTAGAGGCTGTTGGAGAGCACCAATATGGTATTGGTTTAATTTGCTCAGGTGATGCTTTTATGAATGATCCTGTTCGTGTAGAAGCAGTCCGTCGTCACTTCCCGCAAATGAAGGCAGTAGAGATGGAAGCAGCAGCTGTTGCACAAGTATGTTACCAATTTGGTACTCCGTTTGTTGTTATTCGTGCTTTATCAGATATTGCTGGAAAAGAATCGAATATTAGCTTCGATGAGTTTTTACCAGTAGCTGCAAAGCATTCAACACAAATCGTACTAAAAGCTATCGAATCGTTATAAAGTCTATTATCAGCAGAGTTTTCTTTATCCCCCTGAGTATTAGGTTTCACCAATCTGCGGGATAAACTACACAAAAAAGTCAAAATGAGTGCCTTTTAGTGTGAGGAAAATCACAGTTTAAAAGTCGCACGAATGCTAAACTGTTGTTAATTAAATCTCTTCATATTCAGATGGGAGGCATGCATAATGCTATTTTTAACAGCAGGTGTAGTCATTATAACAATGTTAATCGGTACACTTATTTCAGCAGAACTTTCAGAATCTGTTGAAATTCATTAAGAGAAAAAGCTCTCTTGCGACATTTTAATGACGCAAGAGGGCTTTCTTTATCTTAGCAATTGTTTTCGTAGCGAAAGCGAAGCGTCAGCTACAAATGTCTCCTTTTGTACCGATAAAAATACAAGATTCATTGCGGAATAATGTCATGTATTTATTGAATTATTATTAGTATCAATTTACAATATATTACTCAATAATTTTTTGATCTCGTTTATATAATTGATAGAGTTTAATAAGTGCTCGCTTTTCAATGCGAGATACATAGCTACGAGAAATATTTAAACGTGCAGCGATTTCCTTTTGTGTGAGTGCATCCTGCTGGTTAAGACCATAACGAAGTGTAACGATTTCGAGCTCACGTTCGTCGAGCATATGCAAATAGTGATATAGTTGTGCAACATGCTCTTTATGTTCAATTTTTTCAGTTGCACTTTCTTCATCGCATTGTAAGAGATCTCGGATTTGTAGGGCATTACCATCTTTATCTGTACCGATTGGCTCAAATAAGGAAACATCTTTTTGCACTTTTTTCTGTGTACGCAGATGCATTAAAATTTCATTTTCGATACAGCGGGCGGCATAAGTGGCCAGACGGGTTTTTTTGTCAGGCGTATAACTTTCTACAGCTTTCATCAGACCAATCGTACCGATGGAAATATAATCATCAAGTTGCTCATGCTTTGGGTGAAATTTTTTCACAACGTGTGCGACAAGTCTCATATTACGTTCAATTAGATCAAGACGCGCTTGCTCATCACCGCCTAAAAATCGTTCAATACAAGCAGCTTCCTCTTCTTTTGAAAAGGGTTTATGGAAAGTTTGCCCCTTTAAATAGCCAAGTAATGCTGGGATCTCAAGCCATAACTGCAACATAGATGTAAAAATTCCGCTCATTGAATGATTTCATCCTTTCCCCATTTTTCGACAGTATATGTTTTAAAGCTGTGTTAAATGAAAAAAAGTGCAACAGCAAATGCGCTGTTACACTTTTTTTAACGTGATTGTACTAATCATTAGTAATGCTAGTATTGGGAATAGGAAAAGATAAAATACTGGGTGGAACGTATTAGATGCGAAATACGTTAAAGTTAAGACTGTACCTGCCGCAGTAATCGGTAACCCTGTAAAATAGCCGTTTGCTTCTGAAATGTTGAAGCGGGCTAATCTCATCGCACCACAGACAATATACAATACTGTCATTGTCATACCGACAAAACCAAAGTCGCCTAAGACAACTTTATACATTAATAATGCAGGTGCCACACCAAATGATATAATATCACTCATAGAATCTAATTGTTTACCTAAATCAGACACTTGTCCAAGTGCTCTAGCCACCTTCCCATCATAGCGATCAAGAAGGGCTGCGATAAAGATAAACAAGACACTGTAGCTATAGTATTCATGTAGTGTAGTCATTATGGCCGCGCCGCCGAAAGACATATTACTGATTGTGATAAAATTTGCTGCTTGCGATTTCATTTTCTTAACCGTGGTATCCACCAACTTGTGATAAAAAAACAAGGGGGATCACTCCTTTGCACTTAAGATATTGTACCATTATACTTCGAATGCGAAAAAATTGACAGTCTAAATTAATCGATAGGGGTTTTGTTTTATGAAAGAAAAAATATATCAACGCTTGATTGAGTTAACAAACGGTAAGCAATCTTCCCAGCTTTTGCAATCTATTGCAAAAGCAAAGTGGAGTAAACGTATTATCCCTAGTTACATGAAAGTATACGATATTAAACTTGAAGAGGTTGCGAAACACCAACAACAATTTTCAAGTTTACATGATTTTTTTACAAGAGAGCTTTTAGAAGATGCACGTCCAATTGAACAAAATCCCAGTACTTATGTGAGTCCAGTGGATGCCAAAGTAGAATCGTTTGGGCGTATCGAATGGGATATGACATTCCTTGTAAAGGGTAAACCTTATTCATTACAAGATTTACTTGGCAATACAGAACGTGCTTCACAATATGCAGATGGGCATTTTATCGTGTTTTACTTGAGTCCGGCAGATTATCACAGAATTCATAGCCCGATTGATGGAAAGGTGCTACGACAGTATACACTTGGTCAAAAATCCTATCCTGTTAATCAGCTCGGTCTTTCATACGGTAAAAAGCCAATATCGCACAATTATCGTTCTGTAACGGAGCTGAAAGTGGCAAATAAACAACAGATAGCGTTTATTAAAGTTGGCGCTACCTTTGTAAACTCTATTGTGCTCACTAATACAACAACACAATGGCATAAGGGTCAAGAAGTCGGATATTTTTCATTTGGCTCAACAGTAGTTATGCTGTTTGAAAAGGATGCAATAGAATTTACGGAAAATGTTGTACAAGGAAGCCCAATTCAAATGGGTGAAGCCTTCGCAAATATGCTATAATGGTCGAATAATACGTTTAGATTAGGGGTCGCTATTTTGTATAATTTTTTATTACCAAATGAATTTGTCACGAGTATTTATGAAATTACACCGGAAAAGCTTCAAAACTTAGGTATTAAAGGGATTATTACGGATTTAGATAATACGCTTGTGGAATGGGACCGTGCAGATGCAACGGAAGAGCTTATTGTTTGGCTTCGCATTATGAAAGAATCTGGCATTCGTGTTATTATTGCGTCGAATAACAAAGAAGCACGTGTTAAGCAGTTTGCTGAGCCATTAGGTATTCCTTATATTCATAAGGCGAGAAAGCCACTTCGTAATGCCTTTTATAGCGCCATTATTCAATTGGGGCTACGACCACAGGAAGTAGTAATGGTAGGAGACCAACTACTAACAGATGTAATGGGCGCAAATCGTCTAGGCTTGCATACGGTACTAGTAAAGCCGGTTGCACAATCAGATGGGCTCGTAACAAAATTCAATCGATTTATTGAACGCCGTGTGTTCAATACTTTAAAACGAAAAGGAATCAGTACTTGGGAGGAAAAAGAATGAACGAAATGCCAAATTGTATTGGCTGTGGTACAACAATTCAAACAGAAGATAAAACAGCAGTTGGGTATGCACCCCCATCATCATTAGAAAAAGACGTGGTCATTTGCCAACGTTGCTTCCGTTTGAAAAATTATAATGAAATTCAACCAGTGTCATTAACAGATGACGACTTTTTACGTATTTTAAACGGTCTTGGAACTCAGCAAGGCTTAATCGTAAAAATTGTTGATATTTTCGACTTCAATGGGAGCTGGCTACCAGGACTGCACCGCTTCGTTGGAAAAAATCCTGTGTTATTAATCGCGAATAAGGCCGATCTATTACCGAAATCTGTGAAACCGAAAAAAGTGATTAATTGGCTAAAACGTGAAGCAAAGGCTCTAGGTCTACAACCTGTTGATGTACTTTTAGTAAGTGCTCATAAAGGAAAAGGGATGGCTGAAGCGATGGAAGCCATTGATGAGTACCGAAATGGACAAAATGTTTACGTTGTAGGCTGTACAAATGTTGGGAAATCCACGTTCATTAATCGCATTATCAAGCAGGCTACGGGTGAAGGTGAAGTAATTACAACTTCTCATTTCCCAGGTACAACTTTAGATATGATTGAAATTCCACTAGATGATGGAAGCTCATTATATGATACACCAGGAATTATTAATCATCATCAGATGGCGCACCATATTGACGCTAGCGAATTAAAATATATTATGCCTAAAAAAGAAATAAAGCCAAAAGTGTATCAACAAAATGCAGGACAAACATTATTTATTGGTGCCCTTGCTCGTTTTGACTTTATTCAAGGAGATCGTTCCGCATTTACGGTACATGTAGCAAATGACTTACCAATCCACCGTACAAAGCTTGAGAAGGCAGATACATTGTATGCAGAACATAAGGGGGAGTTGCTTGCACCTCCAACTGCTGAATTTATTGAACAACTACCGCCATTAGTGCGTCATGAGTTCTCAATCAAAGAAGCGAAAACAGATGTTGTATTCTCAGGTCTTGGGTGGATTACTGTTCAGCATGCTGATGTAGTTGTAGCAGCTTATGCACCAAAGGGTGTACAAGTTTCTATTCGCCCATCACTAATTTAAGTTGTACAAGTAGAGAAGAGGGACTAGGAAATGAAGAAATGGTTTGCGGTTATTGGTGATCCGATCGAGCATTCAAAATCCCCTGCGATGCATAATGCTTGGTACGAGGAACTGTCGATAGATGCGACATATATTCCAGTACGTGTATCTTCTGAAAATTTGGAGTCAGCGGTTGCTGGTCTAAAAACATTAGGTGCAAGTGGTTGGAACGTTACAATTCCACATAAAACAGCGATCATTCCTTATTTAGATGAGCTAGATGAGTTGGCAGAAAAAATGGGAGCTGTCAATACGGTTGTCCGTACAAAAGAAGGAAAATTAAAGGGATACAATACAGACGGTGTTGGTTTTGTGCGCTCGCTTGAAGAGGCGGTTAGCAAGTCACATAAAGACAAGCCAGTTCTTCTGATTGGTGCGGGAGGTGCTGCTCGTGGCATTGCTTTTGCAATGCAGCAGCAAGGTTATACGAATTTAACCATTGCCAATCGCACAGTGGCAAACGCAAAGGCAATTGTCGATGAAATGGGTATAGGTAATGCTATTTCTTTAGCAGATGCGGAAGAATCATTAGCTGATTTCGGCATTTTAGTGCAAATGACATCGGCAGGCCTTGCTACGGGCAATTTTTCAATGCCATTTTCATTAGAACAACTTGCAGAAGGCGCAATTGTGGCCGATATTGTGTATAATCCATTAATGACGCCTTTTTTAAAAGCGGCTGATGAAAAAGGAGCAACCGTCGTTACGGGTCTTGGAATGTTTGTTCATCAAGGGGCTATTGCTTTTGAGCATTGGCTTGGTGAATACCCGAATACAAATTCAATGATTGCCCAACTAAAGGTGCAATTAGGAGGATATTAATTTTTATGTTAACAGGTAAACAAAAACGTTTTTTACGTGCAGAAGCACATCATTTAACACCAATTTTCCAAGTAGGAAAAGGCGGCGTTAGTGACGAAATGACAAAGCAAATTCGTGAAGCATTAGAAGTTAGAGAGTTGATTAAGGTACGTATTTTAGATAACTGTGAAGAAGACAAGCATGAAGTGGCAGAAGCACTTGCTAAAGGTGCTCATGCAGAGCTTGTACAATTAATTGGACTAACAGTTGTTTTATATAAAGAGTCACGTAATCATAAAAAGATTGCATTACCAAAAGCAGCGAAATAAGGTGAAACGATGAAAAAGGTCGGTTTACTGGGAGGTACATTTAATCCACCGCATATTGGACATTTAATGATGGCTAATGAAGTACTTCATGCTTTAGATCTTGATGAAGTTCGCTTTATGCCCAATGCATTACCACCACATAAGTTTGCACGTCATGATGCTAGTGATGTGGAGCGCCTTGAAATGGTAAGGCGTGCAATAAATCCATATCCGTATTTTTCTGTGGAGTCGTATGAGGTGGATAAGGGTGGCGTATCCTATTCATATAAGACACTTTCTGCGATGTGTACAAGAGAGCCTAATGTGAAATTTTACTTTATCATTGGCGGCGACATGATTGATTCGCTTCATTCATGGTACTGTATTGATGAATTAGTGAAGCTTGTGCAATTTGTAGGAGTAAAGCGTCCAGGAACAGAGGCCACAACAGAGTATCCTATACTAATGGTGGAAGCTCCCCAAATCGATTTATCGTCCACACTGCTTCGTGAACGCCTTGCTACTGGAGGAACGGTTACTTTTTTACTGCCAGAAGCGGTAGAGACGTTCATACGAGAGGAAGGTCTTTATGGAACGCGAACAGTACCTAGCGGCGATTAAGCCACGCATGCCTGAGAAGCGCTATATTCATACCATTGGTGTAATGGAAACTGCCATTGAGCTAGCGAAATTTTATGGTGAGGATGAAAAAAAGGCTGAAATAGCAGCCATCCTTCACGATATTGCGAAATATGCAGATATTGAATGGATGGAGCAAATCGTCCTTGATGAAAAATTAGATGCTCGCCTTATTGGTTGGGGTAGTGAATTACTACATGGTCCAGTAGGTGCTTATATTGCAGAAAGCGAATTTGGCATTGTTGATGAGGATATGTTAAATGCTATTCGTTTTCATACAACAGGACGCGTGGGCATGAGCCGTTTAGAAAAAATTATTTTTGTTGCAGATATGATCGAACCGAATCGTAAATTTGATGGTGTCGATCGTCTGCGAAAAAAAGCAAAGAAAAATTTGGATAAAGTGATGAGCGCTTGTGTACGCCATACATTGGCATTTTTAATTGACACAAAACAACCAATTTATCCATTATCAATAGAATGTTACAACGATATGATGAAAAGAGAGGACAGTGAAGGATGACTTCAACTTTATTACAATCAGCTTACAAAGCAATTGACGACAAACACGGTGAGGATATTGTCGTTTTGAATATGGAGGGCATTTCACTTTTAGCAGATTACTTTATTATTGCTCATGGTAATTCTGATCGCCAAGTGCAAGCAATCGCACGTGAATTACAAGAGGTAGCAGTAAAAGAGGGCTATGAAATTCGTCGTGTAGAAGGCTTCGATGCAGCACGCTGGGTTCTTGTGGATCTTGGAGATGTTGTAGCGCATGTATTCCACAAAGATGAACGTGCTTATTATAATTTAGAACGTCTATGGGGCGATGCACCGCAATTAGACATACCAGAGGCTTAAGTGTGAGTAGCTACGAACGATTTGCACACGTGTATGACGAGTTGCAAACGGATATCCCTTATGAACGTTATGTAGGATGGGTTTTGCAGCATGCACCGAGCACTCAATATCAGAATCTTTTAGATATCGGCTGCGGTACAGGCGTGCTTAGCTTGTTGTTCGCACAGGCAGGCTACAAGGTGAGTGGGGTTGATTTATCGGAAAGTATGCTCTCCATTGCTGCAGAGCGCTTTGCTGATGCAGGATTACATGTGCCTCTCTATTGTATGTCGATGGATGAATTAGATGGCTTTGGTGCGCTTGACGTTGTAACGATTGCTATTGATTCGCTGAATTATGTAATGGACGAAAAAGCTGTTTATTCAACATTAGAACGTATTCATGGTGCTTTACGAGATGAAGGCCAACTGTTTTTTGATGTACATTCGTTATTTAAAATGAATGATATATTTTTAGACGGTCCGTTTACGTATGACGATGGTGACATTAGCTATGTATGGCATACGGAGCCTGGAGATTTTGAACATTCCATTGTCCACCAAATGACGTTTTATGTGCGTGATGCTGCGAGTGATTTGTATGAACGCTTCGACGAGGAGCATAATCAGCGCACGTTCTCAATCGATCAGTATATGGCATGGCTTCAGGAAATTGGCTTTAAGCATGTAGAAGTAACAGCTGATTTTACTGATGAAGGTCCTGAATATGAAAGTGAACGCATTTTTATCCGTGCGGTGAAATAGAAGAACAGCTTGCTGGTAAACTGACCAGCGAGCTGTTTTTTGCTTTGTGAACAAGTTCTTTACTAGAAAACAGAATTGTAATATCGATTTTGAAGTGGCGAATAATATTCTCTTGGGGATTCTATCCCTGATACATTTTCAGAATCAGTTCGATATATTCAATTAAGAGAAACGAAATTAAAGCCAGCTGAAAAATTCATGTCGGACACAATCAAGCTAGTTTTTGATCAAGTATTAGAACTATTGGATGAAAAAAATCAGAAAACAAATGAGTTAAGTACTGTTAAGTTGGCATTTGAAAAATTGTTTTTAGAAACGACAGATTGCGGATATATAGATTATGATATAGCCGAGTTAGTCTCTACTGAGCAAGCAGCAGAATATTTAGGGGTTTCAAAGCCAACTATTTATAAGTATCTAAATAATGGTCTAGAATATAAAATAATTAACAACGTTAAAAAAATTCCTAGAGTTGCACTTAAATTATGGTCCGATCCAGTTACATCGTTTGAAATGCAATGGATACACCAAGAGAAAAAAAGTAGAGCCCAAACACTGGAAGAAAAGTTGGAGGTTATCCAAGGTAGAATAACTGAATATGAAATTGAATATGGCGGAGAGTTTGAACATCTGTATGGAAATAAAAGTGATAGCCTAATTGATGGATTAGATGAGGCTGTAGACGTTTTTGATTGGAACGGGTATATAGTGCAGAAAAATGCTTTATTAAAGCAAATACAGGCTAAGAAAGGTACAAATGCCTAAATTAACTGATTATGCGCCATATTAACTCGCTTTAATCCAATCTTACGTCAACCTACAGATTTATTAGTTGAAGATGATCCTATTAATCCAGACAATACAGTAATTAAAATTACATTCTACTTTCTTAGCGGTTTTTATAGCGAAACCCAACTTAGGGTTCGTGAGTGGTTTGATAAAAGTGACAATAAAATACAATACCGCTATTCATGGGAAAGAAATAGAAAGAAACCTGGTCATATCAGTGCCTGGGAAAATGAGCACCATTTTGTTCCGCCCACATGCTAACAGAAGTGCTCAAAAGTACCAGGGGATAGGGCACAATTGCAGGATAATTGGACAATAAGAGATTTAGAGAGCGTGTTAACCGTTGTGGAAGAGTTTATTCGTGAAAATAAACCGTACGATAGTAAGATGTTGTAATCAGAATTCTGAAAATAAAGAAAATGTTAAGAAGTGGTTTGTGTCTATGCATACAACCGCTTCTTTTAATAATGCTATAACCGAAGGGCTACCAATAAGTTCTTTAATGAAAATCCTGATTACAACAATTGAGTTTGTCACGAAAGTGAACAGAAAACTGCAAAAGAATAAGAGATAATTCATTTTCGATTCAGAATACATTGCATGCTAAATAAACGAAATAATTGTAAGAGTATTTTTTCTAACTACTCAATTAAAGGAGCTGAAATTATGTGGCACTTAACAATGCAAGATAAAAAAGCATATGAAAATGCGATGAGACTATTTATTTACGAATCAGATGAGGAATGGACAGATTACCTTGCCTATGCAAAGGAAAATGATATTGATCCATATAAGGAAAAGAAGCAAGAGTTAGATGTAATACGCGATAGTTTAATGAACTATTTACCACTGCGATTTCATACATATATTTTAGATAGTACGTTGAATACACCAGATGTTCCTAAAACATATACGAGAAGATTTTTTAGGATGGAGAAATGAACAGGAGCAGCTATTTGAAAATATTCTCGATGCGGCATATGAGGAAAAGCAGAAAACGTTAGCTTATATGAAACCGAAGGAGAGAGAGGTCTTTGAACAAAGCCTTCATGATGCAACAGTAGTTAGTATTCAACGTAATGATACTCAAGTTGAATTAACATTTGATATGGCAGGGGGCTTTACTGCAAAATCAATCATCTCTCTAACGTTTAACAATATTATAAGTGAGGTAGGTCAATTAGAACAAGAGCAGTTTTATATTTATGATGAGCTCAGAAAAACAGCGAATGGAATGGCACTACGTGTTATTTTTGATTGTCCAGAAGTGGAATGGACGATTGAAGCAGAGGAGTTAGACGCTGAATTTTATTATCGCCCAAAAACATATAGTGATTTTGCTGAAAACGGTAATTTTTCTACATACGTTCAAACATTGCAGCTAGGGCATGGCTTAATCTTTATTACACCTCAATTTAAAAAAAGAGTAATCGGGATTCAGCAACACGCACCGTTTTTAATTTTAGAAAATAGCAATCTATATGAAAATGACCAAGGCGTTTTTGTAGATACAATACGTGTGGCAGACAAATTAGATGATTGTATTCATTTTTTACATACAGATACATATGAAGATCCGTATGCACATTTTAGTGAGCCAGTACCTATCCAGGACTTGGAGGAGGCGGCCCTAGGTATAGATTTAGAGTTAAAGGTGCGCGCATGGAATACGATGTATGCCAATCCAGTACAGCTCGCGGAGAAGATTAATCATATATTAATGCAGATGAATCCCGCACAAGAGGATGATATGATGCAAAATGTATTTATTCGCCATTTTTACAATGAGGGAATCTTAACGGCTGAGCTCCAAGTGAAATTTAATGACATCTTAACAGAATAACGCGTGTAGAAAGTAAAAGTGCCACACTGTCCAATATGCAGTGTGGCACTTTTTACATTATGACTATAAAAATAAAAGTGACGGATAGAACGTCAGAAAAAGAGTTCTTCACCAAAGTGTGTGAGAAAGCAACACATTGTGCTCACCTATGCATGGCGATCTTTACTAAAGTCTAGGGTCGACAGGATCACTTTCGAGTGCTAGTGTCCCGAGTACACATTCATGAATGCGGGCAGTCGATTCACATTTAACAAAACGTTCTATTCCTTCTAGTCCGAGTGCGAATTCACGCAATGCATACTTCATTTTTTTACTTGGATTACGTTCCTTCAGTTTCGTTAAATGTGAAGGCTCTAAATAGTCCATACCATAAATAATTCGTAAATACTCACGACCACGTACTTTAATCGCGGGCTGAATGAGCTTGCCATTATATTTTGTGACAAAAATTTCAGGTTTAATAACAATACCTTCATGACCAGCAGCAGTCATTTCCTCCCACCAAGTAATAATCTCTTGTTCAGAAGCTTCATCCGTAATGACTTTAAACGCTGTCTCAATAAATAGTGTTGAATTTTTGGCAAATAGTCGATTCATTTCCATATGCCATATATGCGGTTTATGGAAAAACGTTTCCGAACTATGTGCTAATACATGGAAGGGTGCAATTTGAATAGATGAAGCATCCTGGACATCCCAACAATAATTTTGGTAAACAGTTGAAAATCGTTGTGCATTTTCAAGTAACCCCTTATACTCCTGAAGCCATTGTGAAACATCGATTTGTACTGTGTCACGTAGTTTCTCCATAAGCTTTGTACGGTCCATTAATGCTTGCTCAGCTACATGTGCATACTGTTGATCGATTAATTGTTGCGCTTTTAAGTTCCAAGGTAAAATTTCTGCATCGAGTAGTACGAAATTTGTATTAAACTGTTCGAAATAATTTTTCTCTATTAATTCTGTATGAAGTTGTTGCAAAATTTTTTGTTCCGTCTCTTTATCGAAAAACCGTCTTCCTGCTCTAGTTGTAATGATACCAAGTGTTTCTGTATCAACGTATTCCTTTGCAATAAGCGCATCTTTAAACAATAAAAGAACAGCGCGACTGCCCATATGTTTCTTCTCGGCAATCATTGTCTGGACACCGTGCTTTTTATAATAAGCAAATGCCTCAGAAGGGTGTTCCAACGTATCTGCTAACGAAGATGTTTGTGGTGTTGGGCTCATCGTTGGTGGAATATAAACTAGCTGTTCTAACGGCAGTGCATAATGAGAAATACTGTCGATCGCTGCTTTTGCATGAGCACCGCCTATTTGTACATTGTTAAAGTAGGCAGTTTCCACTGTGAATCCTTCTAAAAATGCTCCGATGTTTGGTGGTGTAAAACGTTGAGCTTTTGCCTCAAGTAGAGGATTTCGTTCGATACCGGCATAGTTTTTATACGCCTTCACAAACTCAAGAGTCTTTTCAGGATAGCGAAAAGCAGTTAGCTGCCCCCCAAAAACAACTCCTTGATCAATATTCAACGTATTATTTTGCTTTAACGGCTGAATTTTAGGATCATGCCCCCAAATAATAAGCTGTGATGTTTGATGCTCTATAAACCAATCATTACGAATAGGTTTTCCAGATTTATCTTGCCCCTGAACATCTCCGTAACGACAGAAATCAGAAATTCTTGTCGATTGTTTGCCTATATAACGGTCACGGATACCTGCGTGTGTAACTACAGCTGAAGAAATGCCATTATTCACTAACAAATAGTGAGAGGGAGCAGCGAGTAAACATTTTGCGAGACGAGCTTTTAAGGCATTTGTTTTCTCCGCTCCGAAATCTTCTTCATAAACGTTAAATTCAGCTTCAACTAGCTCATCTCCATGATGTAATGTTACTTTGCGTCCATCTAACCAACGAGCGATCTTCCAGCCATGATTACTGTCAGTCATATAGGCAAGCCCACGCTCTATATGGCGCTCAAAAAAGTCCATTGTTGCGATCGATTTTGGTCCTCGGCTCATAATATCACCAACTGAAATAAAGCGTCGACCTTGTGGATGAATATAGTAACCTTCCTCATTTTCTTCGTAGCCTAGCTTACCAAGTAATTCAATAAATTCATCAAAGCAGGCATGAATATCACCAATAATATCAAGCCCAGCCTCTACATTTAACAGTAGCGGTGACTTTTGTTTTGATAATGTTAGTCCATCCGTCTCGGTCACAATATAGGTTTTAGCAAACGACTCTTTTTTAATAAATCGTTTTTCTGCTTTTAATAAGCGTGCCTGCTGTTTAATACGTTTACTACCTCTTGGGTCTTTGCGCAAAGTATCTCGATGTAACAATGCATCAAGAGGAATGTCCAATACAATTGCACTAACCGGAACATGTAGCTTTTTCCCAAGCGAAATATATTTTTGACGTTCCTCTGATTGTAAATGTGTAGCATCAACAAAGGTACATTTATTTAATGAGCTTCTAGCCTCTAATACGCGTTTCATAACTGCAAAGGCTTGTGCTGAAATAGCGAAATATTCATCATACAATAAATCTGCTTCTTCCTTCGAATGATGTTGAAAATCGATATAATCTGTATCTGAAACAAGTGTCCGATAAACATCAGAGCTAATAATTTCAGAAGGAGAAAGCATACCTGTATTAACCCATTGTTGTAAAAGAGTAGATTTTCCACTATTGGATGGACCAATTAGCAGAACAATCCCTGCATGTGGAATCTTGATGTTCATACATTCTCCTCCTTTTTCGTATAAATGCACATTTGGGTAGGTTGTCCGTAAATATCATGTTGATCGCCGATGCCAGTAAATGAAAGCTCATATTGTTCATTGCGACTCATCGCATGACACCACTCTTGAAATTGTTTGCGTGTCCATTCAAATCGGTGATCCTCATGACGCATTTCATCTAATTTGTAAACAGCATTGTATTCAGCATTTGGTGTTGTCACAATTAATGTTTGAGGACTATATTGTGTTAAAAGCAACTCCATTATTTTAGGTAATCGTTCCTCATTAATATGTTCAATGACTTCACATAAAACAATGACGTCTTTATGTACTAATCGTGCATCGTAATAAAATAGCGAGCCCCATGTAGGTTTTGGGGTTACAAATGCATCCTCTAAGCCTTCAAAACGCTTGATTGCTTTTTTCATTGCAGCTTCACTTGGTTCAACCGCAAGCAACTCGTCAATTCCTTTGACGTAGGCAAGTAAACTTGAAAGCTTTCCTTCACCAGAACCAAAATCAACAATTGATGATCTTCGAGGTAGATTTTTAATGGTTTCAACAATTTTTTCGTAGCGCAATGTATTGAGTGACCGCGTTACATTTTGTGGTGCTGTGTTTCCATCATATAAATGGGAGAAGCGTAGAGCTTTTTTATAAATAAATTCTTTCATTGGATGTGTATCTAACCAGCCTTCTCCGTATCGTTTAAGCTTATCAACTTCCAATTCATCGATAAAGTAGTGCTTATAATCATCTAAAACAGGGATCAGTACAAAGAGATGCTGTAGAGCTTGTTGTAGCGTAATGTCCGCAGATAATGTGAGAAAACGCGCGCGATGGTCGTTAGACAAAGCTTCGATGTTGACAGTGTATCCAAGAGGCTGAAACAATTCATTTATCTTTTCATTTGTCATAGCAGAAGCGATTGGACCGAATTCAAATGAAAATGAAAATGTTTGAGCTACCCATTCAATATATTGTTCTTTTGGTTTGCCATTTAACGCAGTACCTAAAGCAGAACGGATAAGGGATAAAAAAATACTACTAGCGGCGAATTCACGGTCATTAATATAATGTGTAATATCAAGTGCATTGTCATTTTGAACAAGTGCGAGTGCATTTGGTGTAACAAATATTGTCACAACAAGGCTTGTTTCAGAAAGCTCATGATAAACAAGTCGAACTAAATGATCTTTTACACGCCGTTCATATAAATTATTCGGATTTTTTGATAGTAAGTAGGAGATAGCTTTCACATTTTCTCCCTTTGCCTGTATTGTTAGCTGCATATTCTTCCTCCATTCAGTACAAAGGCATAATGGGTCTTTTTTATTGTGGCTCATCACCAAAAGTGGTAGATGACAATTTTTTAAATATATGCGCTGTAAATTAGTTGATTTCCGTTCGGATGGTGAGCCTTTATGATTCCAATAATAACATGATTTCACATCATTATGTCAGTGTCATAATAAGCAAAGGGTAGGGATATCTTCGTTTTTGTCTTAATAGATAATTTATCTTTTCAACGCATGAATGATATTGTAAGATGAAATAGACTCCATATGATTACCTTTTGCAAAGGAAAGGATGTTAGTTGATGATCCAATCTTTTTGGCAAAAGTATAAAAAAAGTATGTTGATCCCCGGCATACTTGTTATCAGTGGACTTAGTTACTTCTTTTTTTCGAGTTCTGACTCTTCACCTCCCCAAGAAGAGCTCATTGAAACAATCCAACCTATTGAACAACATGAAATAAAAGAATCTGTTGATGAAGCGGTCATACAGCAGGTGTTTGTTGATATAAAGGGTGCTGTTATGTATCCTGGTGTCTATGAGTTACAGCCTGATAAACGCATTATAGATGCCGTACATCTTGCAGGTGGCTATACCCAGGATGCTGATACGCAACTCATTAATCATGCGCAAAAAGTTGAGGATGAAATGGTTATTTACATTCCTCAAAAGGGTGAAAAGCTAGACGAGATTACCTCATCTATTTTGACGATGCCTACTGGTGGAACTTCACAAGGCGACAACGGTATGAAAGAGCAAAAGGTCAATTTAAATAAAGCAGATGAAGCAATGCTTACGACATTATCAGGTATTGGTCCATCAAAGGCACAAAGTATTATTTCGTACCGTGAGGAAAATGGTGGCTTTAAAACAATTGAGGATTTAAAAAAAGTGAGTGGTATTGGCGACAAAACATTTGAGAAACTGAAGGATTTTATTACAGTTAAGTAATGGTAGCAGGTATGTTTATTTGGAAAAATAGGTCGATAAAAGATATTTTTTTGTTGCTATTTGCTAATATATTCCCATTTTCAACTGATTGTAGCGTAGGGCTACCCGACTCCAGCAGGGAAGCGAGACAGACGAGACCTACACGGAGCGAATGTTTTCCGTGCGAAGGCGTAGTGCTAACGCAGCGAAAGCAACCTAGCGGAGGAAGCGGCTCGACGCTCGTCCGCAGGAAGCCTTGCTTTGTGCGAAAGCGAAGCGGTAGCTCGTAGCGGAAATCAGTGCCTTCTAATTAATTAGAGTGGATAAGAATGGTTAATTAACACACCTGTAACGGCAGTAAGTTTTGAGATATTGACGACTCTTTTCAAAAAGGGCTACACTATAGTAGAAAAGGACTGTTGCAATAAAAGCACAGCGTAAATAAACAATATAAGTAAAATTTCGGAGGTAGTCATATGGAGCGAATTACTTGGGATCAATTTTTCATGGCGCAAAGCCATTTACTCGCATTACGTAGTACATGTACAAGGCTTGCAGTAGGAGCAACTGTCGTTAGAGATAAGCGAATTATTGCAGGTGGCTATAATGGCTCAATTACAGGTGATGAACATTGTATAGAAAATGGTTGCTATGTGGTTGATAACCATTGTGTGCGCACAGTGCATGCTGAAATGAATGCACTACTACAATGTGCTAAATATGGGACGCCTACAAAAGGTGCAGACTTATATGTTACACATTTCCCATGTCTACCATGTACGAAATCTATTATTCAAGCAGGGATTGAACGTGTGTATTACGCTACGGATTATAAAAATAACCCTTATGCACAAGAGTTATTTGAAAAAGCAGGTGTAGAGGTAGTACACGTTCCGTTTGATGAACGTAAAATCGACTTCTTAAGCGACGAAAAATTAGCCTTGTACATAAACATGCTAAACGAACTTCGTGAAAGTGGTATGCCAGCAGAAAAATTGCTTCCATATGAACAGAAGGTGAGTTCATTATTTGGCAAAAAGCTTTAAAGCATAAATGGATTTACGTAGCACTAGCTGTACTTGTTGCTTCAATAGCGGCACACAAGTCAGCTTGGCTACTTGCCGTTCTTCTACTTTTCGCATTCTGGATTAAATGGAAAGGTGAAATACGTTTAATTTCAGCGCTTGTGATTGTCTTTGGATTTCTTTCCTATTTCTTCATCATTACATTCCAACTGACGGGTTCTTCCCCTCTACCGTCAACATTCCCAATAACTTGGTCGAGCGAATATAAAATAAATGGTCAAAAGCTCAGAGGCTTTGTAAAAACTGAAACAGATGAGAAGCTGTATGTCGTCTATACTTTTTCGTCAGAAGATGAGAAACGCTTTTATGAAACTATGTCATTGACAGGTAGGACCTATCTTGTTCAAGGCGAACTAATAGCACCCCTTCCACCCGCACATGAGTATGCGTTTTCTATGGAAAAATATTTAATCAGTAAAGGTGCTAGGGGAATATATGAAGTTTCAAACTGGACCTTTATAGAAGAGAAAAAATCCATTCGTTCGTTTCTTGCTAAACAGAGACACTATATGAAAAAACATATTGAAATAACATTCCCGAAGTCGCTAGTTGCAGAGGCACAATCACTTCTAATAGGATTGCAGGATCAAGTCGACCATGATCTTCAAAGAGCTTATCAAAAGCTTGGCATCACACATATATTTGCTATCTCTGGTTTACATGTGGCGTTCGTCACATGGTTGTTTTTTGAAGGTCTTCTACGTATAGGCGTAAGGACGGAAATAGCGACCTTAGTGTTACTCATTATCTTACCTATATATGGGGTGATAGCTGGAGGTGCTCCTTCCGTATGGCGTGCAGTATCTGTCGTAGAATTAATCATGTTAATGCGGTACTTTAGGTGGCACGTATCTAATGATGATGCACTAGCCATTAGCTTTATTTGTTTTGTTCTTCTTGAGCCAGGTGTCATTTATCAGATTGGCTTTCAATTGTCATATTTAGCAGCGGTTAGTCTCGTCTATTCAGCTGTCATTTTTAGACTTTTCGCGAACTGGTTAATCCGCTTATTTTTCATTACATTCGTGTGCCAGCTTCTTGTTTATCCATTATTGCTCCATCATTTTTATGAAATTTCTATTTCTTCATTTCTAGCAAATATTATTTTTGTACCACTGTTTTCCTTTGTCATTCTGCCTTTTAATATGACCATGTTTGTTATAACAATACTATCAATGCCAATAGCAAAAGCTTTATTTGATTTGTACGAGCCACTCCGTGTTTGGCTTACGAAGTTTATTTTATATCTTCAGGATTTGCCGTTTCAGCTGTGGTCGCCAGGGAAGCCTGCTATATGGCTTATTTGCGTGGCGTTAATAAGTGTATTAGCAGGCCTCTATTTTATCGAGATAAAACAGTATGGTAAATTTGCAGTTGTGATCTTCATTCCTGCATTATGTATTCATTTTTTGCCGATGCTGTTTAGCGAAACTAAACTGACTTTTTTAAATGTTGGTCAAGGTGATTGTACAGTTATTGAATTACCGTTTAGAAAGGCTGTGTATGTCATTGATTCCGGTGGCTTACTACGCTTTGAGCAGCAGGATATATGGAAGACGTCAGAAAGTCCATATGAGGTCGGGAGGCAAGTTGTTGTACCGTTTTTGAAAGGAAAAGGGATACGAAACATTGATATTTTTATCGCCACTCATGCAGATGCTGATCACGTAGAGGGCGCTGAAGAGATTTTGCAAGAGATTAACATGCATGAAATTCACCTCACCCCTGGTTCAATGGACAAGCCAGTAATGCGGGATTTACTGATGGAAGCCAAAAAGAAAAGAGTTCCTGTGAAAGAAAAAATGCAGGGAACAGCGTGGCGCATCGGAAACACTAGTTTTCATTATTTATGGCCCCGAGACACTCTATATGAGGGCAATGATGATTCAATCGTTTTATATATGCAACAGGGCTCATTTCGAACATTGTTAACAGGTGACTTAGAGGAGCATGGCGAACAGGAGCTTCTTCAACTTTACAACAAGCAGTTAGCGGATATGACATTGTTGAAGGCCGGGCACCATGGTAGTAAAACATCAAGTATTGAGCCGTTTGTAGAGCTGTTACGGCTCGAACTAACCATTTTCAGCGCTGGGCTCAATAATCGTTACCGTCATCCAAATGAAGAGATTGTGGAGCGTTTTACAAGTCGACATTTATCTACATTAACAACTGGAATAGATGGGACGATTGAAGTAAGAATTCGTAAAAATAGTTGGTCTGTGCAATAGGAAAAAGACCTTGTCCAATGAGCAAGGTCTTTTCCTAGACATAAAATTAATTATCTAGATGCTACTTCTACTATAATTGCGATAAGAAACATAAGCGTAAACATCCCAAATGATACACCGAAGCCAACTCCAGAATCGGTTGCATCGTTACGGCTACATTGTATGTTTTTTCCTTCAAATGGATTCATTGTTATCCCTCCAATTCTGTTATTTATTATAAGACATCAATTTCATAAAAGCTATAAAGAAACGGAGAATTTGCCATATGGCAAGGAATCGACACAATTCGGTCAAAGTCACAGAGGAATAAAAATCATGTATACTAGTAGTATTGCTACATGGAGGGAAAATTATGATTTCAACGGTTTGGAATAATATTAAAAAAGGACAGCTCTCACCAGTTTATTTACTCGTTGGTGAAGAAAGCTATTTTATAGACGAAACAGTTAAACGGTTAAAAGAAGCGATAGGGTCCGAAGAAGAGATCGAGATGTCAACATTTGATTTGGAAGAAATGCCAGTAGATGTCGTTATAGATGAAGCAGATACCATTCCTTTTTTCTCTGAGCGAAAGCTTATTATTGCTAAAAACGCATCTTTTTTAAAGGCAACAGAAAAGGGAAAAGAAAAAATTGACCATGATATAAAGCGTTTAGAATCATGGCTCGCTAACCCTTCTGATTTTTCAGTAACAGTATTTATCGCGCCGTATGAGAAATTGGATGAACGTAAAAAAGTGACAAAGATGATGAAGGAGCATGCGTTATTAGTCCAAGCTGAAACTCCAAAGGAACAGGACTTAGCTGTGTGGATACAAAGTATAGTGAAAGCAGAAGGCAACAGCATAAAACAAAATGCGATTGAGCAGCTTGTCGCAATGGTTGGACCAAATATGCTACAGTTGCAAATGGAAATTGAGAAGCTGACTATTTATGTTGGAGATGGTGGTGAAATAACTGCCACGCTAGTCGAGGATTTAGTAGCAAAAACATTAGAGCAGGATGCCTTTAAAATGTTAAATGCTTACTTTGCAAACGATTCTGTTGGAGCATTGTCTATTTATCACGATTTACTACGTCAAAAGCAAGAGCCTATCATGCTTGTTGGATTACTTGCATCAAATGTGCGTACGATGTCCAATGTCTTTTATTTATTAAAAAAGGGTTATCATCCACAGCAAATCGCAAAAAATTTAAAAATACATCCTTATCGTGTCAAGTTAATGGTTGAGCAGCGTAATCGTCCGTCAGAGGAAAGCTTATTGAAGGCTTTATATCAGTTAGCAGAGGTCGATTTACAACTGAAATCAACAGGAGGCAATCGTGAGCGTTTTTTAGAACTCTTCTTACTTCGCCGACTTTAAGGGATAACGGTTGTGTAGAATAAAAACAACTATTGATGAGCTGTCCGAAGCGATATGGGCAGCTCTTTTAGGCGTAATTGATTTTTCTTATAAATAAAAAGATCAGCAACTCTTAATAGAGTATACTGATCTTTTACAACAATTACGCTTTTTTAGCAAGGCGAGACTTTTTACGAGCCGCCGCGTTTTTGTGGATAAGTCCTTTTGAAGCTGCTTTATCTAAAGATTTGTAAGCTGCTTGTAAAAGTTCTTGTGTGTTTTCAGCTTTAGCAGCAACAGCGTTTTCAGCTTTTTTCACTGTAGTACGCATTGCAGATTTAGCTTTAGTGTTAGCAGCGTTAGCTTTTTCGTTAACTTTTACGCGTTTAATCGCAGATTTAATGTTTGGCATATGTTTCACCTCCTAAAATAGGTACGAGATGATATCTTCTCATTGATTTCTTGTGTCAATACAACAAAAATCATTTTAACAAACGCTTGGCCAAATTGCAATAGATAAATGCAAAGAATATTTACTTGACAGTTTGAACAAACTACAGTTGAGGTGAACTGTATGCAAAATTTTAATTGGCAACGTACAGATTTAATCGATGAATCTGAAGAGGTTGTATTACATCAAACGAAAGAACAAAAAGAAACGCTTGAAGAGTCGAGTGGTATTCAAATTGAAGATCGGAATGCTGGTCGGGTAAAAATTACTGATGTAGTAGTAAGTGCAGAAGGCGAGCAGCAAATTGGGAAAAAGAAGGGGCAGTACATTACTCTCTCTGTGCCTACTTTGACGTTAGAAGATCGAGATGGATTTGAGCAGCTTGAGAAAGAATTGCTTGGGAATTTTAAAAAAATGCATGAATCCATGTCATGGAAAGAAGATGACAAAATATTAATTATTGGTCTAGGTAATCGTACAATTACACCAGATGCTATAGGACCATATCTTATTGATCATTTGCATAGTTTAGATGTAATTGATGAAAAGTTCGTCATGTATGCGCCTGGTGTAACGGGGCAAACAGGCTATGAAACTGGTGAATTTGTGGCGGCCATAGCTGAACGTTTAAAGCCAAAATTAATTATTGTTGTAGACGCACTTGCAACAAGAGCTAGTGATCGCTTATGTAAAACAATTCAATTAACGGATACAGGGATACACCCTGGTTCAGGCGTAGGAAATAAGCGTAAGGAGATCTCATATGAGATGTTAGGCATTCCTGTTACTGCAATTGGTATCCCTACAGTAGTTGATGCACCTGTATTAATTGCCGATGCTGTAGAGGTAATGCTACGCTCTATAGCTGCACGAGTGTCAGAGCGGAGTAACCCTTCATCAAAATTGTCATTGTCTTCTTGGCAACCAGATATAAATAAAGAACTAGACATGTCTTTAGTACAGCCGATTTTTGGTGAATGGGCTACGTGGTCTAAAGAAGAGCGTCAGCAATTGTTTGCAGAGACTTTCGCAGGCTCGCATAAACAGCTGATGGTTACTCCAAAAGAAGCCGATTATTGGATAGATAATTATGCAAAACTCGTATCATCTATGCTTATGAATTGGGCAAATAATCTATAATTTTTTCCGTTCTAAAAGGCACATCCTCTCCATACGATAAGGGGAGGAGGGTGTGACTTTGCTAAAAAAACTACAGTGGTCATTTGGTTTATTATTGTTCTTCTTCGTATTACCTGTCATTGCTGGGCAACTTCCGTTCAACAAGCAAGCATCGACTCCGATTAAAGAGCCAGAGGATAAACCAGTCGTGTTTGCCGCTACTAATTTACCTGAACAAAGTGTCCTAGAGGAGACAAAAGAGGAAACTAAAGAGGAAATAAAAGATCCATTTAAAGTATTGTTAGTATTTACGCATTCACAGGAATCATATCAACCAATGGTGCAAGCTGTTAGCGGGAAAGCGGCAGTTTATGATGAAAAAACAAATATTTTTAATTTAAAAGATACTATTTCTAAGCATTTTAGTATGAACGGTATACAAACGGACGTTTTAGATGTTGATGTGATGAAGGAATTAAAACGTCAGAAAAAACTTTTTCCGGCAGCTTACAACGTTGTACGTCCTTATTTAGCAAAACGTTTACAAGAGCAATCCTACGATTTAGTGATTGATTTGCATCGAGATTCTGCCAGGAAAAATGCGACAACGATAACTCATAATAACGAATCATATGCACGGATTGCAATTGTCATTGGTGCAGAGCATAAAAATTATAGATGGAATACTGCGTATGCAGAAAGTTTATCAGCTACAATGAATGAAATCGTGCCGAAAATTTCTAGAGGTGTTATATCAAAAAGTGGTGACAATGTGGATGGACGTTATAATCAAGATTTAACAAAAGAAATGATTTTAATCGAAATAGGTGGAATTGACAATACAGAAGAAGAATTGAATCGTACAATTGCTGTAATAGGAAAAGCTATAGCAAAATCTTTTGTTACAGAAAAACAATAGTAAAAACAATAATATTAGAGAATATCATAATAGTCTCTATTTTTGCCAATTAGGCGTTACATTTAATATTTTTAAAAAGAATAATTGTTTACAAAAATGCTAGAAATTTTTTTAGGAAAAATAGAGGTTAAGCCTTTTAATTATTCGTTTCTTGCCTTATAATTTTCGAGTCAGCACATAAAGATTTGACTTTGAATTGTAAAAGTTTTGCGGCATATGCAATAGGCGAAATACGCTTTTAAAGCATCTACCTTTTTGGAGATGCTTTTTTTATGGGGAAAATGAACCTTTATTCCAAAAAGGATAAAGGGGGCAACTATACATATGAGAAAAATTTCATGTTGTTTATGTGATAAAATGTAAACTTTTATCAATACTCATCCGTCATTTATATAAGTGAATGCACTGATTCAATCGTTAAAAGGGGACGATGTAACTTAAAACTAACGTTTACACTATAAAAATGTCGCAAAGGTTTATGGATTACCGGAAGAAGAGGACGGAATATTATGTCAGGCAAGGCAGTCAATCATCGTTATATCCCTGGGTTAGACGGGGTTCGAGCTTTAGCAGTACTAGCTGTGATAGCTTATCATTTTAACTTCAAATGGGCCAGTGGTGGGTTCCTAGGAGTTGATATCTTTTTTGTTTTATCGGGTTACTTAATTACTTCTACTGTTTTACCCTTAAAAGGAAATCAGTTAACGGTAGGATTAGGGGCATTTTGGATTGGGCGATTTCGACGCCTACTACCTGCTGCATACGTAATGATTATTACTTCATTCGCTTGGGCTACCTTATTTCATAAGGAGCTTCTAGATACATTGCGTGGAGATGCAATATCCTCTATTTTTTATTCAAGTAATTGGTGGTTCATTTTTCATAAACTCTCTTATTTTGATAGTTTTGGATCTCCTTCACCTATAAAAAATTTATGGTCTTTAGCCATTGAGGAACAATTTTATCTAATTTGGCCAATTGTGTTAATGCTAGGGCTTTATCTTGTTAAAAAGCAGGCTAAATTAGCCATTTATATCTTTATCGCTGCAATATGCTCAGCTGTGTTAATGGGCATAATGTATGAACCAGGAGCGGATCCAAGTCGAGTATATTATGGGACAGATACGCGTTCTTTTGAATTACTTATAGGCTGCTGGCTAGCGCTCGTTTGGCCGATGAAAAGACTATCTTCTCAAAAATTATCTACCGACCATGTCAATAAACTAAATGCAATAAGTTTGGTTGCTTTTAGTATTTTCATTTTAAGTATTATTTTTGTAGATGAATATCAAACTTTCTTATATAGAGGAGGTATGTTCCTATTTTGTTTGAATGCAGCTATATTAATAGCGTGTGTTTGTCATCCAATTAGCATTTTAGGAAAAATACTTTCGTTGAAGCCTCTGCGTTGGATAGGTTCAAGATCGTATGGAATTTATCTATGGCATTATCCGATTATGGTATTGGGTACGCCAGTCCATGAAATAGGTAATCCTGCGTACTGGCGAGTTGCATTACAATTAGTTCTTATTTTAATGATTGCTGAATTATCGTATCGATTTATCGAAATGCCAATACGGAAGGAAGGATTCCGTGCCTACTATCGACAGCACCTTGTCGTTAATAAAAATAAGTGGAGCAGCCTTACAATTGCTAGAAAAATTTCAACGGTGCTCGTTCCACTATTCCTGTTAGTATTTTTTACTGGGATGACAGGTGTAGTAGGTGAAGAAAAAACGGAGTCAAAAGAGTCTCAACCAACAGAAATTAAAATCGATGGTGGAGAACAACCGTCTAAGCAGAATGATGCCGTAGCGAAAAAAGAAGCACTAGAAAGCGACTCAGGGAATGTTGAGAATGAAAAAGCTGAAGCTAGCCCTCCTGACAAAGAAGAACCTAAGCAGGGTGAAAATGATACAACTGCTAACCCTGAAAGTGAATCCTATAATGGAATATTAGCAATTGGAGATTCTTTAATGATAGACATCGCTTCAAGTTTGCATAATATCTATCCAAACATTACGATTGATGCAAAAATTGGCCGCCAAGTTTCACAAGCAATCCAATTGGCACCTAATTATGCTAGTTTTAATCAGCCAAATAAAGCTGTTATTATTCAACTTGGCACAAATGGTTTCTTTACGAATGATCAGATTGATGCACTACTTGGAGCTTTCGTCAATGCCGATATTTATTTAGTGAATACTCGGGTACCACGTGCTTGGGAAGGTAAAGTGAATTATTCATTACAACAAAAAGCTCAAGAGCATGATAATATTACATTGATTGATTGGCATTCGACTGCTATTAATCATCCAGAATTTTTTGCTCCAGATGGCGTACATTTAGAACAAAAAGGTATTAATACGTTAACGAGCCTAATTCAACAATCAGTCAATATATAATTTAGTAATAAAATATCCAGAGTGCACGTAAGTGTAGCTGGATATTTTTTGTAGGAAAATCTTAAGCACTCTGGCACTCTATTTAAAATAACCATTGATTTAACTTCTTTCAGTGGTTGTCCAAACACCCGCTGAAATAGAGGAACTCAGTCTAAGTACGCCACGTCCTGTGGCAACGACTGAGTGACCAACATCGTGTTGGCCCAAAGCCTCCGGCGGATGTCACGGAATTATACCGTTCTAATGTTGTGGTTTGTATAAGGTTCATACTAGTTTGAAGTATCCCATTTATATCAAGGGTTCAGAGCGTGTGGGACTAGTTGTTAGTCCTGAAATTTGCCACGCTTGCCAATAAATTTTGACAAAACAGTGTTACAGATTCCTCCCCTAATTCCTTTAATACATGACCGTAAATTTTTATAGACTCAGCCTACAGTCCAGATACGAGATTTTCATTCTACATTGGCGTTCCAGTATACTGTACTTTATTGTCGATACATATTTGCATAAAAAAAGATTAATGAGCCTAGTTACAAACCATTTTTAGATGCACAATAAATGACAAAGAAATTAAATAATCCAACTTTATATAAATAGTTGTATGCATCCATTTTTTTGCTAAATAATCAGAGAATTTAGGTAATTAAGATGAGTTGAAGGGAATACTGAGTGTGTGTGGTTTTTAAATAAGAAATAATACATTTGACTACCCTCAATTAATTCTAGTTTATTTCTCAATCTAGAGATAGAATATTCAGAATAATTTGACGTTACTATTTATCTTTGATAATATGAAATCGCATACATCACTTACATAGAAACTGGGGGGAGTAAAGCAAATGGTGAAAACTCTGTATAAACTAGATTTAAGCAAATCAATGGAAGAACAGGCGCATCCTGGTCACAATCGATGGCATCCAGACATACCAGCAGCATTTTCAGTAGATCCAGGCACTTCTTTTAGAATGGAATGTAAAGACTGGACAGATGGACAAATTAAAAATGATGATAGTCCAAATGATATTCGGGATGTGAATCTTGCACGTGTTCATGTGTTGAGTGGACCGGTTTATGTGAACGGCGTTGAACCTGGAGATTTACTTGTCGTAGATATTTTAGATATTGGTACTTTTCAAGATTCGGCGTGGGGGTTTAACGGCATTTTCGCAAGAGAGAATGGGGGAAGTTTCTTAGTTGACGAATTTCCAGAAGCAACTAAATCAATCTGGGATTTTGAAGGCATTTATACGACTTCGAGACATGTACCTGGTGTGAAGTTTGCTGGGATTGTCCATCCTGGCTTAATAGGCGTTGCTCCCTCTATGGAACTTTTGCAAAAATGGAATGAACGAGAAAAAGAACTCATCATGACCAACCCGGCCCGGGTTCCAACGTTGGCCAATGCACCGACTCCGGAGAGGGCAGTGCTCGGCACATTAAAAGGGGCTGAGTTTGATCGAGTAGCTAAGGAAGGAGCTCGAACAGTACCACCAAGGGAAAATGGCGGAAACTGTGATATTAAAAATCTATCTAAAGGGTCGAAAATCTTCTTCCCAGTATTTGTGGAAGGGGCTAAGTTATCGGTAGGAGATCTTCATTTTTCACAAGGGGATGGAGAAATCACATTTTGTGGTGGTATCGAGATGGCAGGATGGATTGATCTAAAGGTGGATGTCATTAAAGGTGGCATGGAAACCTATAAAATTTACGAGAATCCTGTATTCCAACCGGGCCCAGTAGATCCAAACTATAATGATTTCCTCGTTTTCCAAGGGATTTCAGTAGATAATAAGGATGGGAAACAACATTATTTAGATGCTAATCTTGCGTTTCGTCGGGCATGCTTGAATGCCATTGAGTATTTAAAAACGCTTGGTTATACAGGTGAACAAGCCTATATGTTGCTGAGTACAGCACCAGTTGAAAGTCGAATCAATGGCATAGTTGATGTTCCAAATGCTTGTTGTACCATTGCAATCCCTACAAAAATATTCGATAAAAATATTATGCCAAAATGATAGGATAAGGAGGTTTATTCTTGCCTAGTTACACATTTCGTTGCAATGATTGTGGAGATTTTACGTTATTTTTTAAATCGATGGCAGGGAATAAAGACAAATCAATTTGTCCTATTTGCCAATTAGAGTCAAATCGAGTCTATTTTGCACCGAATGTGTATACACTTTCGAGAGCACTTAGTTCGCAAATCGAAAAGGGAATGGAACCGCAAATTATGAGTCGAGAAGAATTAGGGACCAATAAGCCAAGGAAAAAGGCGGGCGCAAATCGTCCGTGGCAATTCGGGTAAGCACCTATTGCTTCATTGGATATATTGGATAAAGATGCCATTCTATCGTTCAGAGGCGCCTACTGTGATAGGCGAAAATAATTGTCGGTAGGTTTTTTTTTCAGATCCCGACAGAAGACTCCCACTTCAAGCGTTAGCTAAGTGGCGAGTAGTTTTCAATTCAACGTATATTAATCATCTCTAAACGACAAAAAAGCTGATTGCCCGTTGTAAAATGGCCAATCAGCTTTTTGTGGAGTCTTGAAGTGCATTATTAAAGCGCCTAGCGGTTTAACAGCTTGTCTGGACATAACTTAGACACAATTCTGACAAACGGAGAGGCATATCATTTGTTAAGTAATTTGTTCGATTTCTAATAATTAAGTTAGAACCGTAACATAATCCACGAATATCTTCATCAAACATCAGTGTATGGATCTCTAGCCAATTCCAACAAATACTCCTAATATTTCGCAGTGGATTTGATCATTTTCATCTGTGAGGAAGAGGTCGATCTCTTGATATCTGCCTCGTAAATCTTCTGGAAATTTTTCGAATTATACTCGTGAAGTTTATTATTAATCGGATAAACAATGGCATGTCTTTTTAGAGAGTGGTATTTTACGTGATAAAAATGTAGATAAATGCGAAAGATGTTCTGAACATATTCCTTGGACAAATATGTATAGTGCTATTTTTATGTAAGTGAGATATTCTTATAATTTACCAACAAAAAAGATTGAAGCAATTAGCCTCACTCTTTCTGACTTACGCATTCTTTTACACACGCTCGCCGTATTTTATTAGTCCCAAACTAGCCCCAAATAGCCTCGAAATCATGCTGTAATATACATTAACCTGCAAAATCTAAAAACCGCATAAAACACTTACAAGTATTGATGTAATAGGCTTTCTAGTCTAGTTGTTGTTGTACTTTGCATATCATTCATAGTATAATTCATTATAGTTTAATTAGGAGTGGAAAAGATGAACCGAGAAGCACGTTTAAAAAGACAAGAGAATATTCGAAATTTCTCTATTATTGCACATATTGACCACGGGAAATCAACGCTTGCTGACCGTATTTTAGAGCAAACGAAATCATTAACATCTCGTGAAATGAAGGCACAGCTCCTTGACTCAATGGATTTAGAACGTGAGCGAGGCATTACGATTAAATTAAATGCGGTACAATTAAAGTACGAAGCAAAAGATGGCGAAGTGTATACATTCCATTTGATCGACACACCAGGGCACGTCGATTTCACATATGAAGTATCACGTAGTTTAGCTGCTTGTGAAGGTGCTATTTTAGTTGTAGACGCAGCACAAGGTATTGAAGCACAAACACTAGCAAATGTTTATTTAGCTCTTGATAATGACCTTGAAATTTTACCAGTTATCAATAAAATCGATTTACCAGCTGCAGACCCAGAACGCGTTCGTCAAGAAGTTGAAGACGTAATCGGGTTAGATGCTTCTGAAGCGGTTTTAGCTTCTGCTAAAGCTGGTATCGGAATTGAAGATATTTTAGAACAAATTGTAGAGAAAGTGCCTGCACCAACTGGTGATCCAGAAGCACCTTTACAAGCCCTTATTTTTGACTCTGTTTATGATGCTTATAAAGGTGTTATTATTTCCATTCGAATTATGAATGGTACAGTAAAACCTGGCGATAAAATTCGAATGATGGCTACTGGAGCAGAATTTGAAGTTATCGAAGTTGGTGTACACACACCGAAAGTTGTAGCACAGTCTGAATTAACAGTTGGTGACGTAGGCTATTTAACAGCCTCCATTAAAAATGTAGGGGATACTCGTGTCGGGGATACAGTTACATTTGCTAATCGCCCAGCAGCTGAGCCATTAGCAGGTTATCGTCGTTTAAATCCAATGGTATACTGCGGATTATATCCAATCGATACAGCGAGATATAATGACTTACGTGAAGCGTTAGAAAAGTTAGAGCTTAATGACTCTGCACTTCAATATGAGCCAGAGACATCGCAAGCACTGGGATTTGGTTTCCGCTGTGGCTTCTTAGGGCTTTTACACATGGAAATCATTCAAGAGCGTATTGAGCGTGAGTTTAACATTGATCTAATCACAACGGCGCCTTCTGTAATTTACAATGTTCACATGACAGATGGATCTTCAGTTAAAGTTGACAACCCGTCATTTATGCCGGATCCTCAAAAAATTGATCGAGTGGAAGAACCATATGTAAAAGCTACCATTATGGTACCGAACGATTATGTAGGAGCTGTTATGGAGCTTTGTCAATTAAAACGCGGTAACTTCATGACAATGGATTATATCGATACTACACGTGTCAGCATTATTTATGAAATGCCGTTATCAGAAATCGTTTATGATTTCTTTGATTATTTAAAATCAAATACGAAGGGCTATGCGTCATTTGACTATGAACTCATTGGTTATCAGACTTCAAAACTAGTGAAGATGGATATCTTATTAAATGGTGAGCAAGTCGATGCACTAAGCTTTATCGTGCACCGTGACTTTGCGTATGAGCGAGGTAAAGTCATCGTTGAAAAACTAAAAGAATTAATCCCACGCCAACAATTTGAAGTACCAATTCAAGCAGCTGTTGGACAAAAAATTGTCGCTCGTTCAACAATTAAAGCGATGCGTAAAAACGTTTTAGCAAAATGTTACGGTGGGGATATTTCTCGTAAACGAAAACTTCTTGATAAACAAAAAGAAGGTAAAAAACGTATGAAACAAGTAGGTTCAGTCGAAGTACCACAAGAAGCATTCATGGCTGTTCTGAAGATGGATGATTCGAAGTAATTCAGTAGTGATAAGTCAGTAGTGATAAGGGTTTGTAACGTATTTAGATAATTTATATAAGGGTTAAATGGTAGGGTTCCCCACCATTTAACCACCATAAAAAAATACGTTATCAATTCTTATATATCTTGAGCGAATGAATCAAAGATGTTCGCATCATCTCTGGCCATTTTCTCGGTGAGGTGGACATAGCGATCTTCTGTTACGGCAGCTCAGCTATGCCCCAATCTTTTTTATACAGTTTTAACAGGTGAGCCATTCTCATTAATATTGTTGCATGTGTGTGACGCAATGAATGATAGTTAAACTGATTTTAATGTTTCACTAATTTTCCAAGTATTATATTTGATGACACTTGGCGTACAATGTGCGCCATTTTCTTTTTTACATACATAATCATGTTACAGTAAACGAGTAAATGTAGCATAAGCTAGCGTTATTTTTATGCCTTCATCCATCTTTTTGTTATGATTAAGTAGCATCAAGGAGGGAACAAAATGAAAATATATAAAAATGATGACGAAATGATTGATGATTTATATACAATCATTCGGTACATTCAATCGAATCACCAAGAAAATTCTGAGGTACTTGAAACATCTTATGAAATAGAAGATGCAGTAAGCAAAATAAGAGAATCTTTAGGCGTTTAATTCGTAGCCCTCCACAATCATTGAACTGCTCCCCAATTATTAGACACTCAATCTAACAATTGGAGGTGCAGTTTTTGTATGGTTAAATTTAAAGAAA
>NZ_JBYTDL010000016.1:0-115337 GCF_058791335.1 Lysinibacillus sp. EB271-A1-10B | reverse complement strand
TCTCTGTTCGCTCGACTTGCATGTATTAGGCACGCCGCCAGCGTTCGTCCTGAGCCAGGATCAAACTCTCCATAAAAAGAAATTTGATAAGCTCAAATTGTTTTGCTGGCATCATGTTTGATGTCCAAAATTTTGTTTCGTTCACTAACTCAAGGTTAGTTACTAAAAACTTTATTGATTACGTTTTGCTTGTTCAGTTTTCAAGGTTCATTTCGTTGTCGTTGTTTTTTTCAGCGACTTCTTTATATTAACATTTAACTCAATTCATGTCAACAACTTTTTTAAAAAGTTTTTTTCCGTTCGTTGAGTTTTTTATTATGTCTTAGCGACAATTAATATAATACAATATCAATTAATTAAAAGTCAATAACTTTTTTATAAAAAATATCGAGGTATTTTTCATACCTCGATAACTAGCATACTACAGTCCTTGCTCCATTTCTAGAGCTTCTTTATTTACCTTATAATGACGGTGGAATATCATTTCACTTTTCGCAACGATCGGTTCAATTTGAATATAACCTTTGTCCACTAGATATTCTACAAATACTTCTAAATCTACTGAGTAATTCATGAGCTCACCATGATCATGCAATTCCTGAATAGTCCAAGTATCCTTTGTTTGCATGACTTCTAAAATATGTTGGGCGCCGTCTCGAGTACGTGAATGTATTAAAAACTCACTCGCTAAAAACAATAGCTCTAATCGTTTCTCTATTGGCTCAGTACTTGTAACGAGCTCCTCGTACAATTTATAAATCGCTGGTTCTATTTTTTTCACCTGTGCCCAAACAGTTACTTCAGGATAAAGTCCACTATCAATAATGGATAAACGGCCTAAGTGATGTAACGAATCTACTACATGATTATAAGCATCAAGATAGCTACCTTTATCAAAGTATTCTTTTCCTTCTAAGTAGCGACGAATTAATTTTGAAAATTGAATGCCTGTTTTGATTTTACGACCACTAAACGGAAACTCCTGTAATTCAATTTTTAATTTATGAAGAAATTCATTACGATCAAATAATACTCTTCCAAAGAAAATCCAATCGACCACTTTTTTATTCGAGCCAATAAGCAACCATTTTCGTATTATTTTCTCGGTAACCGTATGTAAAGCTACTTTATTTCCTTCATATAGGTAATGTTTCGTAAAGACTGGCTGTTCTGCTTCTTTTACGATAATAAGTAAGATTGTATCAAATGTATCTGTAACATTACTTTGTTCCTCTCGTTTTTCCACTAAAATAACGCCTAGTGTATTCGACTGACTTGCACGTTCTTGATATATTGGACGCAAAACTTGTTCCATGTTCAGTCCCCCTCTATTTGTTTGTAACCTTTTATCTTCATTCAGTGGATGTCACGGATTTACACCGTGCTCAATTACGCCAAGGCGAAATTGATTTCGTTAAAATTTCGACATACTCTAAAAGTAATCCTTCTTTCCACGTTTTCAAAGCTAAAATACTTTGTTCTTATATGTTATAGTAGATTTTAGGTTGGGAGGCAAGATGATAAATGAAACCTTACAAAAGTAAAATTAATAAAATCCGTTCATTCGCATTAGCACTTATTTTTATCGGCTTTGTAGTTATGTATGGGGGAATTTTCTTTAAAAACTATCCTATTCTAGTCTTAATTTTCATGACCCTTGGTGTACTTTGTATTATTGGTAGTACAGTTGTTTATGCATGGATTGGACTGCTCTCAACAAAAGCTGTTCAAGTCGAATGCCCTAATTGCCATAAGCATACAAAAGTATTAGGCCGTGTAGATATGTGTATGTACTGCAATGAACCATTAACTCTGGATCCAACTCTAGAAGGAAAAGAGTTCGATCAATCTTATAATAAGACAAAAAATTCCTAGCCCTCATAGAAGAGCTAGGAATTTTTTATTGTACTTTTGCAGATACATCTTTACACGATGGACAAGTGCCGTAAATTTCTAAACGATGCGCATGCACATCAAAGCCTGTTACCTGTGATGCAAAATGTTCAATTTCGTCGAGACCAGGATAATGGAAGTCGACTATTTTTCCACAGCATTCACAAATCATATGATAATGATCGTTTGTAACGAAATCAAAGCGGCTTGAAGCATCACCGAAAGTTAGCTCTTTTACTAGACCAACTTCACGAAATACGCGAAGGTTATTATAGACAGTCGCTACACTCATATTCGGGAATTTCCCTTCAAGTGCTTTATAAATTTCATCGGCAGTTGGATGTGCCATTGTTTGAATTAAATATTCCAAAATAGCATGACGCTGAGGAGTAATACGAACACCAGTTGTTTTCAACGTGTCAAGTGCATCCTGTAAATGCATTTCAGACATCGTCATGCACCTCTTCCATAAAGATTATTAATTGATAATAGTTATAATTAGTGTATCCAATTTAACTTACTTCTGTCAACATTCATACACATTTCACTTTAACTTCAGTCAACGGGTGTCACGGAATTATGCCGAGGTATAATTGATTTAGGACCGCCGCTTCAATAACCTCTTGATAAATCTAGCCTATTTTCTACATCTGTTTCACCACGTAACCACTTCTCTAAATTCGGCTTAAAAATCTCTAAGCTACGTTCAACATAGCGAGAAGAGTGACTTGAAATATGCGGAGACACAATGACATTCGGCAAAGTCCATATTGGATGATCCGCAGCTAAAGGCTCTTGTTCAAATACATCTAAAACAGCGTAACCAATTTCACCTGTTTGAATGGCATGCATCATAACAGTCTCTTCTACTAAATTCCCACGACCAAAATTCATAAAAATGGCGTCATTTTTCATCGCTTTAAAATGGTCTGCTTTCAATAAATGTGTCGTCTCTTCTGTTTTAGGTAAAACTGAAATGACAATATCAGCCTTAGGTAAAGCTTCGGCTAATTGCTCAAAACTCACCAATTCATTCATATATGCCGCTTCGTTCCCTGAACGGTTACAGCCAATTGTTGCAACACCAAAAGCTTGCAATAAGCGACCTACTTCCGAGCCAATAGCTCCAGGTCCCAAAATAAGTGCTGTGCTATCTCGCAACTCGGTTTGTTTCGCTTTTTTTGACCACTCGCTTTTCTTCTGCTGTTCATACACCCATGGTAGTGCACGCTTAATCGCTAAAATATGAGCAAGCATTGACTCTGCCATTGGCGTTTTATGAATGCCACGCACATTCGAAACTACTATTTCTCGGTCAATAATGGCTTGAGCTGGCATTTTTTCGATCCCTGCTGAGGCTACAAAAATCCATTTAACCTTTGTCGCATACTGAATATTTTCATCATTTAAATCTTCACCATATGTCACAAGCACATCTGCTTCTTGTAGCTCATTTTTTGATAAACCATTTTCAAAAACAAAATCCACTTGTGGAAATTCTGCTATTAGTGGTTCACGTAAATCTGGTCTTGGTTCAAACGTAAAATAAATTCTCATTGCTTCGCCTCCCATTCTGCTAAATATGTATATACTTCTTCAATATGATTTTTCACACGTACTTTACGCCAAGCCTTTATCAAATTTCCTTCGGTATCAATTAAAAATGTTGAACGTTCAATCCCCATATATTCACGTCCATACATCTTCTTCAGCACCCAAACTCCATAGGCCTCTGCCACGGCATGATCCTCATCCACTAATAGTGAGAATGGTAATCCATGTTTATCTATAAATTTAATATGCCTTTTAGCTTCGTCAGGGCTAATACCAAGCACAACTGCATTTAATTTACTAAAATCCTCATGCTTATCACGGAAGTCACAAGCCTCCGTAGTACAGCCTGGTGTCATATCTTTAGGATAAAAATATAAAATAACGTTTCGTCCTTTAAAATCCGCTAACTTTACTACTTCTTCTTTTTCATTCATAAGGGAAAAATCCGGTGCTTTTTTACCTTCTATTAAAGCCATATCAATCTCCTCCTCTGTACGCTTTATTTTACTCTAAATAGCAAAACAAATCATATCCCTTAATTTCTTTGGATTTCTTGCACTGATAGGTCTACAATAGATGAAGTATAAAGATTTAGGAGGCAATATATATGAATCACACAAAATCTGAAGCAGTACACGCAGAAGCGCTACAGCATATCGTTGGTGGTGTAAATAGCCCTTCTCGTTCTTATAAAGCAGTCGGTGGAGGTTCACCTGTTGCTATGACTCGTGGGAAAGGTGCTTATTTTTGGGATGTCGATGGTAACCGTTATATCGACTATCTAGCAGCTTACGGTCCAATCGTTACTGGTCACGGTCACCCACATATCGCAAAGGCTATTACACACGCTGCTGAAAATGGCACTTTATTTGGGACTCCAACTGAATACGAGGTTACTTTTGCTAAGATGCTTAAAGAAGCAATGCCATCTATGGATAAAGTACGCTTTAATAACTCTGGTACAGAAGCTGTCATGACAACAATTCGTGTAGCACGTGCTTATACTGGCCGTACAAAAGTTATGAAATTTGCTGGATGCTACCATGGTCACTTTGACTTAGTATTAGTGGCTGCTGGTTCTGGTCCTGCGACATTAGGTACTCCAGACTCAGCGGGTGTTACAACTTCAACAGCCGAAGAAGTAATCACAGTACCATTCAACAACCCTGAAGCATTTACAGAAGCGATGGATAAATGGGGCGATCAAATCGCTGCCATTTTAATAGAGCCTATTGTTGGGAACTTCGGTATTGTAGAGCCTAACCCTGGCTTCCTAGAATTAGTGCATGCTACAGCGAAGGAAAAAGATGCATTAACTATTTACGATGAAGTTATTACTGCTTTCCGCTTCCACTACGGCGGTGCCCAAAACTTGTTAGGTTTAACACCTGACCTAACAGCACTAGGCAAAGTAATCGGTGGTGGTTTACCAATCGGTGCATACGGCGGCCGCAAAGAAATTATGGATACAGTTGCTCCACTTGGACCAGCCTATCAAGCGGGTACAATGGCAGGAAACCCCGCCTCTATGCAAGCTGGTATTGCCTGCCTAGAAGTATTACAAACTCCAGGTATTTATGATGAAATGGATCGTCTTGGAGCTATTTTAGAGGAAGGTATCCTAGCTGCAGCAAAAAAACACGATGTAACAATTACTGTTAATCGCCTTAAAGGTGCTCTTACTATTTACTTTACAGATGTGAAAGTAGAAAACTATGAGCAGGCTGAAAACTCAAATGGTGAAATCTTTGGACGCTTCTTTAAATTAATGCTTGAACAAGGCATTAATTTAGCACCATCAAAATATGAAGCATGGTTCTTAACAACAGAGCATACAGAAGCTGATATTCTTGGAACAATCAAAGCAGTAGATCTTTCATTTTCACAATTGTAATTTGTAATTGTAAAGGCTAAACGCCTAGTGAGAAACGCAATTTATAATAGCATCTAGATTATCTAACTTTTAAAGACGACTCCCATGCGAGTCGTCTTTTTCTTTAAATGACATACAAATCTATGTATTTTATGAGCACTTCCTTCTATAATGTAAAGAAGCATTATTTATGCAGCCTGAGTCCCTCTATTTCAGCGGATGTTTGAACACCTGCTGAATAGTAACTAAGTCTGCATCGGGAGACTTGAAGTTAAAAATTTTAGACAGAAAGGACATCCATTTTCTATGAAATTAGGTGCCCGTGTATTTAAAACTGGTGTTGCCATCGTGTTTGCACTATTTATTGCTGAGTTGCTAGAGCTTCCTTCACCTGTTTTTGCAGGAATTGCAGCAATCTTTGCGATTCAGCCATCTATTTATCGCTCCTATCAAACAATTGTGGAGCAAATACAAGCCAATATTATAGGAGCTACCATCGCGGTCATTTTTGGCTTACTTTTTAGTCACCATGTAGTAGCAATCGGCATTGCAGTCATTGTTGCTATCGGTATTATGTTGAAATTTAAACTTGAAAAATCGTTGTCTCTAGCACTTGTTACTGTTGTAGCTATTATGGAGATTCAAGGAGATGACTTTCTTACATTTGGTCTTATTCGCTTTCTTACCATATTAGTTGGGGTGTTAGCAGCATTTGTTGTCAACCTGTTCTTCCTACCGCCAAAGTATGAAGTAAAGCTATTCCGTAAGATTTACTTTTTACAGGATGATATTATTCGATGGACGCGACTTGCTGTTCGTCAAGCATCTGAGCATACTTCTACTAAAGAAGCATTAAGCAAATTTAAGTCGCGTATGCAACGCGTTGATACACTGTATGATTTTTATAAGGAAGAGCGTAATTACTTTAAAAATAAAAAATTTGTAAAAGCACGTAAATTAGTTGTGTATCGTCAAATGATCACAACGTCAAAGAAAAGTTTAGAGCTTCTTCATCGTCTTCATAATCATGAAAACGAATTGGCCCAGCTTCCGACACAATTTCATTTAATGATTCAAGAGCGGCTTGATTTTCTGCTAACTTACCATGAGCAGCTACTGTTAAAATACACAGGGAAGTTAAAGCCCGAACATTCGGAGTGGAGTAAAAACATCGATTATGTTCAGCGTAACGAGTTAATGGAAATATTCATCAAGCAGATCAGTTATGCGCATGAGGAAGGCGATACAGAATTTTCGAGCTATCACTTGCTTTATATTTTATCGCGTATTTTAGATTACGAAGAAAACCTAGAGCATTTGGATACGCTCATTGTGTCGTATCAAACTCATCACGGCCATGAAATCAATGTGGAATTTGAAGAGGAATTTGTTTAACAATTTAAAGAGAGCGAAGAGTTGGCATGATGTCCATCTCTTCGCCCTTTTTTATTAGCTTTTCATTTTCGGATCAAGTGCATCACGGAGGCCGTCACCCATTAGATTAAACCCGAGAACCGTTAACATAATAGCTAAGCCTGGGAAAATCATCGTCCACGGAGCCTTTAATAAATATACGCGGGCATCCGCCAGCATTTTCCCCCATTCTGGTGCGGGTGCTTGAGCTCCTAATCCAAGGAAGCCTAGTGCTGCCGCTTCAATAATCGCTGTCGCTATCGCTAGTGTTCCTTGTACGATGATTGGTGTCATCGAGTTTGGCAAAATATGCGAAAACAAAATTCGCGAGTCACGCATTCCAATCGCCTTTGCTGCTACGATATACTCCTCTTCTTTAACACTCAATACTTTCGAACGAATTAAGCGCCCAAAATTCGGTACGTTAATAATGGCAATGGCAATCAGTGCATTTTGTAATGATGGTCCAAGTACTGCTACTACCGCAATCGCTAGTAAAATACTAGGAAATGCTAACAAAATATCGAAAATTCGCGAGATTATCGTATCAACCCATCTTCCATAATACCCCGCAATAATGCCAAGGAAACTACCTACAATAACAGAAAGAATAACCGATAAAAAGCCTACTTTCAAAGAAATTTGAGCTCCATGAATAACTCTAGAGAAAATATCCCGTCCGAAGTCATCCGTTCCAAACCAATGCTCACTTGATGGTGCTAATAAACGCATCGAAAGGTTTTGTTCATTCATTCCTTCAGGAGCAATCTGTGGACCAAATATAGCAAGAAAAATAAAAAATAGTACAATACCTGCACCTACCAGGGAGATTTTACTCTTTTTAAAGCTACGCCAGCCTTCTCTCCAAGGACCTGCCGCTCGTTCACGTCTTGGTGCTGCTTCTGTTTTTACATCCATGGCTCCAGTCATTAGTGCTTCTCCCCTCTATTTGTATTTAATCCGCGGATCAATCACTGTATACAGTAAATCCACAATTAAGTTAATCACGATAAAAATAAAAGCAATTACTAAAATACCTGATTGAATAACAGGGTAGTCTCGGAAGCCAATGGCATCATATATATAACGACCAATTCCAGGCCAGCTGAAAATTGTCTCTGTTAAAATAGCACCACCTAGTAGCAATCCTGTTTGCAACCCTATGACAGTTAACACTGGGATAACTGCATTTTTCAATGCATGCTTATAAACAACAATAAACATTTTTTGCCCTTTTGCTCTAGCGGTGCGTACATAGTCAGAACGCATTACTTCAAGCATAGAAGACCTAGTCATTCTTGCAATAATCGCCATTGGAATTGTCGCAAGAGCCATGCCCGGTAATACTAATCGTTTTACTACCTCGGTAAATTGATCAAAGCGGCCTTGGATGAGCGTATCTAGTAAATAAAAATGAGTAATGGCGGTTATTGGGTCTCGCACATCTTCTCGCCCGGATGTCGGGAACCAGCCAAGCTGATTACTGAAAGCCCATTGTTCCATTAAACCGAGCCAGAAAACCGGTACAGACACCCCGACTAAAGCAACTACCATTGCCACATAATCGAACCAAGAATTTTGGAACCATGCAGAAATAATGCCTGCATTTACGCCAATAATCACTGCAATAATCATGGCAAACAGCGCTAGCTCAGCTGTTGCCGCTAAATACGGGAAAATTTCCTCTGATACGGGTAATTTAGTACGTAATGATACTCCTAAATCCCCCTGAAAAATGCCACCTAAATAACTAAAATATTGTGTATACCACGGCTTATTTAATCCTAAACTTGCGTTTAACGCTTCGACCGCTTCTTTCGTTGCCTGCTGCCCTAAAATTACTTGTGCTGGATTACCAGGAATTGCACGAATTAACATGAAGACGATGAAAGTCATTCCAAGCAAAACTGGGATTAGTTGGGATAATCGTTTCCCCATATAGTGAACCATTTTTTTCACCCCTCTGTTATTTTCATAATATACTTTTGCACTAAAAGCATTGAGGTCTTTACACATACTGTAGAAAGGGTCAGCTTTCACCAACAAAAGAATCCGCTAGATTTCTACGGCTTACCCGCAGAAAGCAAGCAGATTCTTTAAAATTTCTTCTCTTCTTAAATTAAAACCTGTTGGGATAGCCGTTTAAACCTACTTCACATCTACTGTATCTAAACGGTCAGAACCTGTCGGATGTGCAACATAGTTTGTAACTTTAGTATTAGCAGCTAAAATTGGCGTAGAGTGAGCAAGCGGAACCCATGGTGCATCTTTAGAGATAATCACTTGTGCTTGCTTGTAAAGGTCATTACGCTTGTCCTCATCCATTTCAGTTTGTGCTGCAACAAATAATTCGTGCACTTCTTTGTTGTCATAGAATGTATAGTTGTTAGAATGGATATTATCTCCGTCTAATAAAGTGTAAAGGAAGTTATCTGCATCCCCGTTATCACCTGTCCAACCAAGTAAGAACGCATCTGCCTCTCCATTTTCCGCCTTTTCTAAATACGTAGCCCATTCAAACGTTACAATCTTAGATTTCATACCAACATCTGCTAAATTCTTCTGAATGGCTTCTGCAATTTTTTGACCGTCAGGCATGTACGGACGTGGTACAGGCATTGCCCATAGCTCGATTTCTTTACCATCATAGCCAGCTTCAGCTAATAATGCTTTTGCTTTTTCTGGATCATAGTCATAGCCTTCAACCTCATCGTTGTAGCCTGCAATTATTGAAGGCATCGGATTTTTTGCTGTCTCGCCTAAGCCTTCATAAAATGCATCTACTAATGCTTGCTTATCGATTGCATGATTTACTGCTTGACGAACCTTTACATTATCGAACGGTGGACGAGTTACTGTTAATCCAAGATAACCAACATTCATAGAAGGACGTTCGATTAATTGTAAATCTGCATTTGATTCGATTGAAGCTTTATCAGATGGACTTAAGCCATCAACTACATCAACCTCAGCGTTAGTTAATGCATTGAATCGTGCGGAGTTATCTGGAATAGAACGGAAAATAACTTTATCTAATTTCGGCAAATCTGCAATACGGTAATCAGGGTTTTTCTCAATAGTGATAGAATCATTTCGTTTCCACTCTACAAATTTAAATGGACCTGTACCTACTGGATGATCTTTAAGTGCCTCATCATTCTTTTCAAATGCTGTTGGTGAGGCAATAGCAAATGGTGACATCGCTAAGTTTTTCAAGAATGGTGCTTGTGGCTGAGCTAGTTTAAATATAACTTTATAATCCCCATCAGCAGTGATCGACTCAATTACTGACTTTTCATTTACCGTGAATTGAGAAGCGTAGTATGGGAATTTATCAGCACCACCAGCTTTCCAGCGCTCAAAATTTTTCACGACTGCTTCAGCATTAAAGTCAGTACCGTCATGGAACTTAACCCCTTCTTCAAGTTGCATAGTATACGTTAACCCATCTTCTGAAGATTCCCAAGATTTTGCTAGCCCTGGGTGCAACGTTACATCGTTCTCTCCAAAGTTAATTAGAGTCTCATAGATATTTACGGTAACTTTAAACGATTCACCTTCTGTTACTGTCGCTGGATCGAGAGCAGTAGAATCGCCACCACGACCATATACTAATGTTTTTGGTCCACTACTGCTAGTTGAGTCACCACCACTTGATGTATCTTTACTACCCGTATCCTTAGAATCTGAACCGCCACAAGCAGCTAAGATTGTCGAGAGAACAAGGATAAGCATTACACCCAAAGTCCAAAGCTTTTTTTTCTTCATTCAATTTCCCCCTAAGTTTTTTTATATCATTGAATGTTGGATTGCATCGTAAAGTGAAAGTTTAATAAGTGTTTTTTCATCCCCACTGTATTAGTTTTCACCAATCGGGCATTTACGGGCAGGTTACTCTCCCACCTAGCTTCTTTACTTTCATTGAATTTTTAGGAAGGAGTCTTGTACCTATCGCTAAGCTTTAGATAAATTACTGCCCCGTTAATGCTGGATAAAGATGACAAGCAACAAAATGACCCGGTTTCACCTCTTGCATTTTCGGAACTACTTGAGAACACTCTTCTTTTTTAAATGGACATCTCGTATGAAAAGTGCACCCACTTGGTGGATTCGAAGCACTCGGAATATCTCCAGAAATAACAAGCTGTTCACGTTCAAACATAGGATCTGGAACAGGTACCGAGGATAGCAACGCCTGTGTATACGGGTGAAGTGGCTCAGCATATAAATCTTCACTTGCTGTCAACTCCACTAATTTCCCTAAATACATCACACCTACACGATTACTAATATGGCGTACAACCCCTAAATCATGGGAGATAAAAATATAAGTTAGCTTTAAATCCTTTTGTAGGTTTTGCAATAAATTCAATACTTGAGCCTGTATAGATACATCGAGAGCTGAGACAGGCTCGTCCGCAATAATCAAGCGCGGATTCGTCATCAGCGCACGGGCAATGCCGATACGCTGTCTTTGACCACCACTAAATTGGTGTGGATACCGTTTCACATGATATTCATTTAACCCAACAATTTCGAGAAGCTCTAACACTTTCTTCTTCCGTTCTTTTGCATTGCCCATCCCATGAACAATAAGGGGCTCCTCCAATATCTTCCCAATATTATGTCTAGGATTAAGAGAAGCATAAGGATCTTGGAAAATCATTTGAATATCTCTACGGGCTTTGCGCATCTCATTATTGGATAATTCAGAAATTACCTTTCCTGCAAATTCAATTTTGCCCTCAGTTGGCTCAAGCAATCGCATTAAAAGTCGACCAGTCGTTGATTTACCGCACCCGGACTCACCTACAATACCTAATGTTTCTCCTTCAAAAACTTCAAAGGAAACATCATCTACTGCCTTTACGTCCCCAACTTGTTTATTAAGGACCCCCTTCCGAATGGGGAAGTACTTTTTCAAACCATCAACTTTCAATAAAGTTTTCGACATGTTGCTCCACCTCCTGTTTCTCTAGTAAAAAGCATCTTGATTTATGCTGCTCTCCTGCTTCATATAAAGGTGGCGTTTCTTGTACACAGCGTTCCATCGCAAATTCGCAACGTGCTGCAAAACGGCAGCCTACCTGAATACTTCCGGGTTTTGGTACACTGCCTGGTATAGAGTAAAGGTTGTCCTTCTTATAACGCATATCTGGTACAGACTTAATAAGTCCTTGTGTATAAGGGTGCTTTGGATTAACGAATATCTCCTGAATAGGCGCCTCCTCTACGATCTGACCTGCATACATCACAATCACTCGCTCGCATGTTTCTGCCACAACGCCTAAATCATGCGTAATTAATAAAACAGCTGTATTTAAACGTTTATTTAAATCTTTCATCAGCTGCAAGATTTGAGCTTGAATCGTAACATCTAGCGCGGTAGTCGGCTCATCAGCAATCAGCACCTTCGGATCACAGACAAGCGCCATCGCAATCATGACCCGTTGTCGCATTCCCCCAGATAGCTGATGTGGATAATCTTTTAATAATTCCTCAGCACGAGGTAAACCTACAAGCTTCATAATTTCAACTGCCCTTGCGAAGGCTTCTTTTTTCGACCATTTTGGATTATGGATTAAAATCGCTTCTTTTAGCTGATCCCCAATTGTAAACAAAGGATTCAAGGATGTCATAGGTTCTTGGAAAATCATCGCCACATCTTTCCCACGAACTTTCTGCATTTGTTTATCAGATAATGTTACGAGGTTTTTGCCATCTAACCTTATTTCCCCTCCTGTTATTTTTCCAGGTGGTGACGGTATTAAGCCCATAATGGACAGGGATGTAACACTTTTTCCACTTCCTGATTCCCCTACTATCCCTAATATTTCTCCCTCATGAACAGAAAAATCAATATCATCTACGGCAGGAATTTGTCCATCATCTGTAAAAAAGGTTGTCTTTAAGCCTTTTATTTCTAGCAGCTTTTTTCTCATGATCAATCTCCCATCGTCCTATATTTTTACTTAATCACTCTAACTATCACTCAATTCCCTATTTTCAGATAATTCTAACCAAAAAACATCGCTCTTTCAATCATAATTGTTCTGCAATAAACATAGATTTTCTACATCGTTCGAGTTTCATATTAATAATGTCTTATTAATTGATACTAATTTATAAATAAGACAAAAAAATAGCCTTCCATTTATACTTAAACGGAAGGCTATTTTTAAATTATTGACTCATTAATAAAATATTGGGATGATATTTTTGCTAAAAACCATAGGTCACGGAAATTAATCCCATGTTATAGATTTTTTCTATTATAACGTGGTGTATCAATCTAAATGTTGCACCTGGAATAAACTAAAGTAGGTGCCCTCTTTTTGCATTAATTGCTCGTGCGTACCACTTTCAATTAATTGTCCATGATCTATAACAATAATTTTATCTGCATGTGTAATCGTAGATAGTCGGTGAGCAATTATTATTGTCGTACGTTCATGTGCAAGTACATCCAATGATTCTTGAATAAGTGCCTCACTTTCTAAATCCAATGCAGAGGTTGCTTCATCCAGTATTAAAATAGGAGGATTTTTTAAAAACACACGAGCGATCGCTACCCGCTGCTTTTGTCCACCTGATAACTTCACACCGCGCTCCCCGACCTTTGTGTCATAACCATCTGGTAAGCTCATAATAAAATCATGTGCATTGGCTGCTTTTGCCGCAGCAATAACCTCTTCATCAGAAGCATCTGGCTTACCCATTAAAATATTTTCTTTTACGGAATCACTAAACAAAATATTATCTTGTAGGACTATTCCAATTTGTGAGCGTAAAGAATGTAGAGATACGTCACGCACATTATAGTCATCAATACATACGGTGCCACTCGTTGTGTCATAAAAACGAGGAATTAAACTAATGATCGTTGATTTTCCTCCACCACTCATTCCTACAAACGCAACTGTCTCGCCAGGTTTAATTGTAAAATTGATATTGTTTAAAATTTGTGAGCCCTCTTCTTCGTATTGAAAGTTCACATTGTCAAAACGAACTTCACCTTTTACCCGAGGTAGCTCTAACGCATTAGCCTTGTTTTTTATTTCATAAGGTTCATCTATTAATTCAAACATTCGATCCATTGATGCAATGGACTGTGTTAACATTGTTGATGAACTTACAAGGCGACGAAGTGGACCATAAAGTCGTTCGATATAGGCAATAAAGGCAACCATCGTCCCGATTGAAAGAGATCCATTAATAACCTGATAGCCTGCATAAGCAATGACTAGGAGTGGTGCTACATCCGTGATTGTATTCACCACTGCAAACGATTTAGCATTCCATCTCGTATGATCCAGCGCTTTCTCTAAAAATTCTCCATTTGCTTCATCGAATAATTTTTGCTCATGTTTTTCGAGCGTAAAGCTTTTAATAATACTCATTCCAGCTACACGTTCATGTAAATAGCTTTGCACTCCAGCTAGTGCTTGTGAACGTTTACGTGTTAAAGACCGAAGCTTGCCAAAGAAGAACTTTACGCTAAACGCATAGAATGGGAACGCAATCAATGCTACTAGCGTTAACTTTACATCCATAGCAAACATAATACCGATTGCAATAACAATTGTCGCAAGGTCCAGCCAAACGTTCATCAAGCCTGTCATAATAAAGTTTTTTGTTTGTTCCACATCATTAATCACTCTTGAAATCACGTCGCCAGCTCTTGTATTGGCATAATATCTTAAACTTAGTCGCTGTAAATGTGCATATATTTGTTTTCGAATATCGAAAAGCACTTTGTTACTGACATTTTGAGCAAAATATTGACGGTAATACTCAATCGGTGGTCGAATAATAAAGAATACAATGATCGTGCCACCTAACCAATAAAACAGTTCTTTAGTCTTCTCTGCATCCGTTAAATGATCTGCAGCAATAATATCATCTAACACAATTTTTATGAGTAATGGAATAAATAACGGAATTGCAAATTTCACTATACCAATTAAAATCGTTAAAATTATTTCCCATGTATATGGTTTTACAAATCTCATATAACGCTTTATACTACCCAATTCATTATCACATCCTTATCAAAAAACCTTTAGCAAATGCAAGGGGAACTCCTTGTATCACTTCGTACATAAAAAGAAACAGACATCCACAAAATGAATGCCCAAACGTATTATAGCAATATTTTGTTTTAAATACAGTTAATTTAGCTTTGTCACGAACTATTTTACAAACAGCTTATGTAACATTCCTTTTTACATTTTTTCCTTTAATCTTTTATATACAAATTCTAGTAATATAAAGATTAAACCTACTAGTATGAACCCGAAAGAAGGTACGTATAATTCCTTATTCATATGTATAGAATCATTCACAAAGTGACCCAAATATCGGACCGCCTCAGCTACAAGTCTGTGCATGAACAACATAAAACTACCAGTCAAAAAAAATAATGTACCTATAATATAACCTGTATTCATAGTTTCCCTCCAAATATTTGTAATACTTTACAATATTACTATAACAAAAACACTGGTAGAGAATTACTTATTTTTCCGATAAAAAAACACCTATTAGTAAAACTAATAGGTGCTACTAACAATCATCTGCTTGCATATCGAGCTGAAACTTATATCGACTTGTCCAGGCATCGATAAAATCAGGTGCAAAGGGTCCTCTTTTTTGTTGAATCCAGCTAATTAATTTATCGACATTGCGCTTTAAAATTTTATCTATGACATCTGGATAAGACATTTCCTTACGATGCAGCTCATATTCATCCTCATCTAAGAGTGAATAAGACAGATCTGGGAAAACTTTAATATCTAAATCATAGTCAATATATTTAATGGCATTATTATCGAAAACAAATGGTGAGCTTAGATTACAATAATAATACACACCATCTTCACGTAGCATGCAAATGATATTAAACCAGTACTCCGCATGGAAATAACAAATAGAAGGCTCTCTCGTTAGCCACGTTCGACCATCGGATTCTGTCACAAGTGTCCGCTCATTCGCACCGATAATGATATTTTTTGTTCCTTTTAAAACCGTTGTTTCTTGCCAAACACGGTGGATACGGCCATTGTGTTTATAACTATGTATTTGTATCGTTTCTCCTTCTACCGGTATTGCCATCTTTGAAGCCCACCTTTTCGTCTATGCTACCTAAATCTAGCAGTCTCTAGTATATTATAGCAATGTGTAGGCGAAAGGTGTAGTTAGAAAACCACAAATTTCCCTGCGCTCTTTTAAATTTGTACTAAATTTCGTTAATTTAAAGCTATCATAACACTAACCTAATTGGAATTTTTTGTTTAAATTCATGTATCGGAGCATGGTTTTATCAGCTACCCGAGCAGTTCCTTATCACCTGAACCGTTTTCTATCTTGCTATAAAAAAATTCAAAAGGAGCTGCCTTTTTTAATCTTTTCGATTTTAGACAGCTCCTCAGAGGTAAATGCAATTATGCAATTACAAAGTGTTATTCACCAAGATCTTGGTTAGTTTTATTGAAGTTACCTGAAGCTTGAGCTTTTTTCTGCTCTGCTTTAGCATTTTGCTTTTGCACTTCATTAACGTCTGTTTCATAACCAAATTCTTGACTTTGACGTTGCATGTTTTTATTCGGTTGGAAATTCTGGTTGTTTTGCTTTTTCATTTTCATTCACCTCCACGCTCATTATTGTGTACCGAGGTGAATGCTTTTATGCCTAAAAATTTTATATAAATAATTTTCTAGATTAATCCTTTATTTCCTGCCAAATTTTTAGCATTGGAACGGACATTGGTAACAATTCTATTTGTTCACGAGTCAGCCATTCGCCCTTTTCTGCTGAATTACATTTCATAAAATAGCTATTTATATGCCATGTTAAATGTGAAAAAATATGTTTAAATGTCAGCAAATCCTGTTGCGATTGAACATTCATAGCATAATCATTAATAAAAGTATCTATTGAATCTTTACCATGCTCTAGCATTGGGAACTGCCATAGATCAGCTAGTAAACCCTCTGCTGGACGCTGCTCTAATAAAATTCGCCCTTTGTCATCTTGACATACAAGCACATCGTATGTGAGATGCTTCATCTTTATTTTTTTAGATTTGATAGGTAATTTTTCAGGCTCGCCTTCATTAAAAGCAGTACAGTATTCCCGAACTGGACATAATAAACACTTTGGTGAAGTTGGCGTACAAATAAGTGCACCCAGCTCCATTAAGCCTTGATTGAAGGACGATGCATTTTTAGGATCAATTAGTTCTTCAACAGCCTCTTCAAATATCTTTTTAGTCTTTGGAACGGCTATATCATCATGAATAGTAAGCACACGACTTAAAACACGCATAACATTCCCATCCACTGCATGTTCGGGCTTATTATAGGCAATACTTAAAATAGCTCCAGCAGTATACGGACCTACGCCTTTTAATTTTGAAATCTCATGGCGATTATCGGGTACTACCCCACCGTAGTTTTCTAATACCTCACGAACACCCGCTTGTAAGTTACGTGCACGGGAATAATAGCCGAGGCCTTCCCAATGCTTTAATAAGTATTCTTGTGGAGCTTCCGCGAGTAATTCTAATGTTGGAAAACTTTCCATGAAACGATTGTAATAAGGAATAACTGTGTCGACACGTGTTTGCTGTAGCATCACTTCCGATACCCAGATTTTATAAGGGTCCGTCGTATGCCTCCAAGGTAAATCACGTTTCTCAACATTAAACCATTCGACTAAAGATTGTCGAAATTCTGTTACATATGGATAATTCACAGTGACCTCCAGTGTTTTTACGATTTTATTTATAGTAAAAAGAGTATACAATTAAAAAAAGACCATCTGTATAAAACGACAAAAAGCGCCATTATTTTCTAGCTTCAAGATTTAACACGACAGTCTTAATAAGTATTACGGATTATTGAAATATACATGTATGCAAATTGTACTCTATTTAGATGCATACAAGGAGTGGATATTTTTGGATTCAGGCACACATTTCGTTATGGGTATAGCCCTCGGTGGTCTTGCGTTAGCTGATCCCGTTGTAGCAAGTCATTCGATGACCTTTACCGCAGTAATGGCAGGTACAATTATTGGCTCGCAGGCACCTGATGTCGATACAGTTTTAAAACTGCGCAACAACGCAATTTATATTCGACATCATCGTGGAATTACACATTCACTACCAGCAGTAGCTATTTGGCCCATCTTAATTACAGCGGTTTTAGCACTTCTTATTCAAGACGCAAATGTGTTTCATTTATGGCTTTGGACATTTTTAGCTGTAGCACTTCACGTCTTTGTTGATATTTTCAATGCTTATGGTACACAAGCACTTCGACCGTTTTCTAGAAGATGGGTTGCACTTGGTGTCATTAATACATTTGATCCTATTATTTTCACCCTACATTGCATCGGCATTTTGCTTTGGGCATTTGGTGTTAATCCTGTTTGGACATTTAGTATCATGTATCTCATTATTATCGTTTACTACATTTTACGATTCGCAGTCCAAAAGGCTGTAAAGAAAGCTGTGCATAATACCATTCAGGATGAAGAGTATGTTATTGTAGCCCCTACAATGCGGTTCTTCCACTGGCGAATTGCAGCAAAATCTAAAACGCATTATTATGTTGGCCGTGCTTATGGGCGAGCTGTTAATATTTACGATAAATTCGAAATAAAACCTTTACCGAAAACGCCTCTTATTGAAATAGCATTGAAAGATCCCAATCTCGCTGCATTCGTGTCATTCTCACCATTGTATCGTTGGGAAATTTCAGAACTCGATAATGGCTTAACAGAAGTTAGATTAATTGATCTGCGTTACCGTAGTGATAATCGCTATCCTTTCGTAGCTGTCGCTCATTTAAACGAGGACAATGAAATTATCACTTCATACACAGGCTGGATTTTTACAGAAGATAAACTCCAGAAAAAATTACAAGTTGGCGCAAGTAATTAAACATCAGTAAACCCTGGCCATAATTTGGCCAGGGTTTTGTTATTGTACCATATCATCACTAGCATCAAGTAAATGTGCGTACTTGGGATTACGTCCCGCAAATGCATGCAGTTTATCGCCATAGCTGGCAATTAATTGACGCACCAAATTTTCAGTGTATTCCGTACCGCGATAAGCGTAACCAGCTTTCGCAGAAGTCGATTCAAAATCACTCCATAAAAGCTCGATCCATACTCGTGCACGCCCTACTGACATTTCTGGATTTTTTGCAAGCAACTCAGCTGTTAGCTTTTCAATTTTTTCATCCATTTATTTGCCCACCTTTACAGGTGATAGCATTGAAACAGGTAATGCCTCTTGGTATTTTTCGCCCCCTAAGCGATGGCCCCATGCGAAACGTCCTTTTAAATAATCCACTTGGAAAAATTCATTTTCAGAACCGTCAATACGATACATTTCTCCAGGAATTATTGTATCTAAATCCACTAAATAAGCTGCAGCCATTAACGCCTTGCGCTCGTATACTGCGAATTCATTAATGATGCCTAGCTGTTCCGCCTTACGTGCTTTTTCCTTTATCCTAGCTATTTCTTCACGTAATTCATGCTCTGACATCGCAGCATAATTTTTTTCGTTCATTCCTCATTCTCCTTCTCTTCTATAAAACGATCTATAACTTCTATAGGAAAACCCTTTTGATAGAGCGCCTGCTTTATTTTCATTTTTAATTCAAAACCAGTATACTTCGATGAATACTTTTTCCAAACTTTTTCCCCTTGCACATCAAGTAGCTGTTGCCATTCATCTTCCTCTTGCTCAATCTCTATTTGACTAAGCACCTCATCTACAACACTAAAAGAATAACCTTTTCTCATTAAAAAATCTTGAATTTTAACTTTTATTTGTGTTGGCGTTTTCTTTTTTTCCGATCGAATGACCTTTTCAGCCAATTGTGTCGCAAGCTTTACCTGTTCCCCATGACTATATGTAGCCAATACCTCATCCTGTAAGCTTTTATCAATCCCTTTTTTCATAAGGTCTTGCCTAATTGCTTTGGGTCCTTTTTTCATCGTAGCCTTTTTCGTATCGAGCAACGCCTTGGAGTAAGTCTCATCATTTAAAAAGCCATACGATTTAAGCTTTTGTATAGCCTCTAAAATAACCGCTTCCCCAAATTCTAACGAGAGCAGCTTTTTCTTAACCTCATGCTCACTGCGCATTTGATAAGATAAAAAATTTAACCCTTTATTAAAAGCTTTTCGAATCTCATCCTCATAGGCAATTTCCTGAATATCAAATTCCTCAAGCACTTTGCCCTTCGTTAACCCAAATTGAATGAGAATTGCCTCATCTACAGGAAAAGCGTATTCTTCGTTCAAATATATATTATAACGTTCTGGATTGTTTTTTTGACGTGCAATCTTCGTAATAACACGCATTCGTAACACCTCACTATAACCATTATAACATTTTTCGTGAGTATTGCTTTTTAGGTACTTTCTTGGTTAGCGGGTATTCGCTTCTCTTCCGCGGGTAATTCACCTCTCTTCCGCGAGTATTCGCTTCTCTTCCGCGGGTATTCACTTCTCTTCCGCGAGTATTCGCTTCTCCTTCGCGAGTATTCGCTTCTCTTCCGCGAGTATTCGCTTCTCTTCCGCGAGTATTCGCTTCTCTTCCGCGGGTATTCACCTCTCTTCCGCGAGTATTCGCTTCTCTTCCGCGGGTATTCACTTCTCTTCCGCGAGTATTCACCTCTCTTCCTATAGAAGTGGGAGACTCCCGCTAAAAAAAGTTAAATTTCCCTATTTAAAAGGAACTTTTTTAATGAAATCAAGTAGGATAATTTTTAAAAAAATAACACATTCTAATAAAAAAGAAAGGATGCGTTTTTATGTGGAAACAGCATATAGTGGGATCGGTAATTGCTACTTTTATTATTGCCGCGGCAATTAGCTTTAATCCATTTTCGGCCTCCGGCTCTGATGAATACAACTGGGGCATTAAACGAGCGAAAAACGGTGAACCAGCTGAAGCTGGGGCACAGCTTGATCAGATAGTTGAGAAATATGGTGCCATTTATAAAGGAAAGCCTGATAATAAAGTTGCTTATTTAACCTTTGATAACGGATATGAAAATGGGTTTACGGAAAGCATTTTGGATACGTTGAAGAAAGAAAACGCACCAGCTACCTTCTTTTTAACTGGTCATTATTTAGAAAGTGCCCCTGATTTAGTGAAACGCATGGTTAAAGATGGCCATATGATCGGCAACCATTCATATGGTCACCCAAATATGGCGAGACTAACTCCCGATGGTATGCGTACAGAATGGAAAAAGCTTGACGATAAACTACGTGAATTGACAGGTATTGAACGTACAACATATGCTCGCCCGCCTGAAGGTACATTTAATGCGAAATTATTAGAAATAGGCAATGCTGAAGGCTATCGTCATATTTTCTGGTCTGTTGCCTTTAAGGATTGGGAAAGGGATGTACGACGTGGCGCAGATTATGCGTATAACGCATTAATGGAACAGCTTCATCCTGGTGCCGTAATATTAATGCATACTGTTGCGCAGGATAACGCTGAAGCTCTTCCTAGGTTTATTGCTGAAGCGAAAAAACAAGGCTATACATTTTTATCCCTTAACGACTTAGTTTTAGAACATGAAGATTTCCCTGTCGCTTTGCAATCGTCTACTCCTTAGTTATAATGGGGAGATGATATTAAAAGAACAGGGACGTGGAAAGCTTGACGCAACAAACAATAATGGAAGTAGGACAAAAATTTCCTCTAATAATAAAAAGACTAGGTATTAATGGTGAAGGCGTAGGCTTTTATAAGCGTAATGTCGTATTTGTAAAGGGTGCCATTCCTGGTGAAGAAATTACAGCACAAGTGACTAAAACACAGCGAAATTTTGCTGAAGCAGAAATAGTAACGATTCGCAAAGCTTCAAAACATCGCCAGGAAGCACCATGCCCAGTTTACAACGAATGCGGCGGCTGTCAGCTTCAACATATGACATATGAAAAACAGCTGATTGAAAAGCGTGATATCGTCGTTCAAGCATTAGAACGTTATGCTAAACCATTAGCTAATTCAGTCGAAGTTCGTAAAACTCTAGGGATGGATAATCCATGGAATTACCGAAACAAAAGTCAATATCAAGTACGTAAAGAGGGTAAGCGTGTCTATGCAGGGCTATTTGCAGAAGGTAGCAACAAGTTACTGAACATCAATGATTGCCTAGTGCAACATCCGATTACATCAAAAATCACGGTGGCAACACGTAAAATTTTACAAAAACTGAATATTACTATTTACGATGGTCGTACGCTTGATGGCTTAGTGCGTACGATTGTTGTTCGTACAGGGATTCGTACAGGTGAAACACAAGTCGTGCTTGTCACAACACGTAAGGAAATTCCACATCTAGCCGAGCTCATTGCACGTATTAAAAAAACCGACCCAAGCATCGTGTCGATCGCTCAAAATATTAATCGTGAGAAAACATCGTTAATCTTTGGCGACGAAACGATTGTCCTCGACGGTAAGGAAACGATTCACGAGGAGCTTGGTGAATTAGCCTTTGATTTATCAGCTCGTGCCTTTTTCCAACTGAATCCAACACAGACTGTTCATCTCTATGATGAAATCAAAAAAGCAGCAGCATTAACAGGCAGAGAAACAGTTGTTGATGCTTACTGCGGTGTTGGAACAATCGGTTTATGGCTAGCTGACAAAGCAAAAGAAGTTCGTGGGATGGATGTTATTCCAGAAAGCATTCAGGATGCACGTAAAAATGCACGTAACCATGGCTTCAAGCATACAAAATACGCAGTCGGGACAGCAGAAAGTGTTTTAGCAAAATGGCGCAAGGAAGGATTTACACCAGATGTTATTACAGTGGATCCACCACGCACAGGTCTAGCACCAGAGTTTATCCGCACGGTGTTGAAGCTAAAACCGAAGCGCTTTGTCTATACGTCTTGTAATCCGTCAACATTAGCGAAGGATTTAAATGAATTATCGAAGTTTTATGATGTAGAGTATATCCAGCCAGTGGATATGTTTGCACAGACGGCACAGGTGGAATGCGTTGCGAAGCTCGTGTTGAAAAATAAATAATGTGAAGAAGGACGTCTTGAGGTATACGCTAGGCGTCCTTTTCGTTTTAAAATCGTCCATTTTATATACTAATTCGATGCACCCTAAAAAATGAGTTCTTATAAAAGCAAAACAAACGTCTCCTAAAATTAAGAGACGCCCGTTTTGTATTTTATTTTACTATGTAATGGACAGCTCTGGCTGCATGGATTAGTCATCTAAGTTAAAGTTCTTCTATTATATAGCGATAGACATCAAAGTCCAAATATTACTTGTCAGCAAATTTTATTTGATTTTATGTTTGCTTGTCTGTATAATATCATTCTAGGTGCCAAACCTATGTGACTTGGACGGAACATCCTTGTCACGCAAAGAACGCCATAACAGCACGGATTTGCTGGGCGTTTTTTGTTTTATGAGCGGGAAGATGAGCCCCGCTCTTTTATTTTGCCCAAAATTATACATAGCGCAAAAGCTTCCAAGCTAGCAATTTACTCGAGCTGTTACTTCCTCTACCCGAACTATTTGACTGACTCTCTTCTTTCCACTTCAAGGATGATTTCAAAAAGACATTACATCGACACTATTCGCTTATTTTTATTTCGTCCAAATACTAACAAAATAATAGCTATAATTAGCAAAAGCATCGCTACTAATAAAAGGAAGCTATAATTTACATATTCTAAATAAATGCCGCCTAAAAATGGCCCTGTTAAGCTACCGATACTAAGGGCAATGCCACAAAGCAGATTTCCTGTTGGTAGAAGCTCTTTTGGTGTTAGGTCTGCCATATAAGTAATACCTAATGAAAACATCGAACCGACTAATGTACCTGTAAAGAAAAATGCTACGGCTACTGCCATTTGAGAATACTCTAAAAAACTGGCAATCCCAAAAATAATAGCCCCTCCAAATGACCCAATCATCAGGACATAACGTCGTCCTATTTTATCCGCTACTGCACCAAGCGGCACCTGCGTTAATATTCCGCCAAATGTAAAGACTGATAACATAATAGGAATCATATTGACGTCAAAATCTTTACGTAAAGCATAGACCGGGAACAAAGCATTTAAAGCAGATTCTAAAAATCCATAAGTGAATGGCCCTAAAAATGCAATCCATCCAAATGCAATGGCTATTTTATAACGATGCCAGCCTCTTGCATGTAAGTCTCCCGTTAAACGCTCTGGTTTTTCATTATGTAAAAGGAATACAAAAGCCCATGCAAATAAACACATAGCAGAGGACACAATAAACGGTAATGCTTCTGCAACTTGTATAAGTTTCACCATTAAAGGTCCAACTGCGAAACCTGTACTAAAGGACAGGCCGTAAATGGCCATACCCTTTCCTAAGCTTTTATGATCTGTGGTGCTTGTAATCCACGTTTGTGTCGCAAAGTGTAATGCATGGTCTCCTACTCCAATGAGTAAGCGTAGGACAAACCAAAAAGTCACACTTTTCCATAAAGGAAATATTAGCAGTGAAACAAACACAAATGCACCGCCAATTAATATAATCGGTTTATAGCCCCATTTTCGTAATGGCTGCTCGATAAATGGTGAGATTAATAAAGTTCCTATGTATAGACCTGTTGCATTCAATCCGTTCAACGCGGAGGATACCCCATCACGTTCGAAAATAATTGAAATTAACGGTAAAAGCATCCCTTGTGAAAAGCCTGAAATAGATACAATCAACACTAGAACGGCAAATCTTTTTTTGCTGTAATCTGAGAAGTACGTCATCTTTTCCTCCAACATCCAATCATTATTCCAAAGAACAGCATACCAAAAAGCCTTAGCGCTCACCACATGTGATTTTACGCTAAGGCCTAACTAACACTTATCTCCATTTAATTGTATAAACACGAATTTCGGCTTTTATATTGGCCGAGTACTTGTTTAAACTCCCTCCTTTTCGAGTTAGAGTCTTTTTAGATTTTTTAAATCAACTCCTTTGCTTTTTCTTAATATTAATTTAACACACGCCCTCAATATTGTAAATATTCCGTCTATTTTTTTTTAAAATAATCGCTAAGTCCTAGGTGTTTACCTAAACATTGAAATTTAGTCCCGAATCAGCTAAGATGGAGGGGACGAAATGAGGTGTACGTATGTCAAATCCAATCACTGATAAAAAACAGCAAATGAATTACTTAAAAGAGCGTCTTGAAATGTTTTTAGAAGTTTTAGATGCCATCGATCCTGAAACAACTGAATTAGAGGATATTGATCGTTTAATTCAAATGATGGATGATTTAGAGGACAAAATGGAGCAATTTAATGCTCGTGAACAATAACTGATAAAAAGCAAGTGGAAACGCATCCACTTGCTTTTTATTTAAATTAATAGCAATCCCAATTATATAGAACTTTACTAAAATCTTTACGTTTTAGTTCATCCTCTGTGATGAAAAAGTTGCCGACCCCGACATCCCCCCACAGAATATGATCACCTACACTGTCAATTTGAAGCAACAAAATTGTTGAATCTGTATAGTCACCATAAGCTCTTGGATCTTCTTGAGTAAAGAATGGGTATCCCCCGATTTTATGACCTGTACTATCTAATGTTTCATAAAATGAGTCTACTAATTGATCATCGTCTTCTATAGCAACAAGGATCTTCGCATATGTTTTTTCACTTCTAAAGTCATTTGCTGATAATGGTTCATAGCCTGTTCCAAAGGACAATGCCATCTCTTTTTCCACAGGAAAGTATAATTCTTCTTCGTTCGCTTCAACAAACGAGAAATCTTGTACTAACTGTGACTCATCACTAACAATATGTTCGTGAAAAACAACGCGGAAGCCCTCATGATTTTGACCATTGTCAAAATCCATCCCAAGTACATCATCGTAGCCATCAATATAAAACTGCAAGATTCCCTCTTTAGGGAAGTTTGGTAAATGCTTCGGAACATCTGCAAAATTAATTTGAGCTAGTAATTTTAATGGTTGCCCTTCTGGACTTTTCGGATACTCCATTGACAGTGGAAAATACGGATCGCCAGCAAACTTACTTTCAAATAAAGAAGTTTTTCGTACTTCCGTTTCAATCAATACAGTCGGCTGTATCGTATCCTCTATTACAGTCCTATTTTGTTCAAATGCTTCAGGTAAATTAAGTAACTTCATTCTATTACCTCCTAAAGTAAATTCACATTAATTATAGAACAAACGTTCTGTTTTAACAATCTTAATTATGATGAATCGATAGCTTATGAATAAGGCAAGAAACTTCCGTTCAGCGGTAGGTATAATCAAATAAGTCCATAAATCAAGTGCTTCTCGGAAGTTTTATCTTACCAGTTCTTAAATCCATCTGCTTCTCGTGAAAACGACTTCGATTCCTACTATATTCCTCTTAAGATATTATTTATTACCCTGCTGCAATTATCTTATTACAACCTTAACAATAAATTGATTAACATAATTTCACATTTATATTTCCTCTTTTTGAGAATAGGCCTTTAATTCCGACCACAATGAGTTGAACTCTTTTTTTCATTAGTTGAAAAGAGTATAATATTACGTGGGAATAATCAAATTTTTATGGGGGGCAATACTAAATGAATATCCAAACTTTGGAGAAAAGTCTTTATGATTTAATTACTGAAACGTCTACGAATCTACCAAAAGACGTACGTCGTGCTATTAAGAAAGCTAAAGAAGCTGAGAATTCAGGTACTCGTGCGGCAATGAGCTTAGACACAATCTCAAATAATATTATTATGGCAGAAGATAATGTATCACCAATCTGTCAAGATACTGGTCTACCAACATTCAAAATCTATACTCCTATTGGTGTAAACCAATTAGAAATTAAAGCAGCTATTAAAAAAGCTATTGTCGATACTTCTGCAGATGCAAAATTGCGTCCAAATGCGGTTGATTCATTAACAGGTGCTAACAGCGGTAATAACCTAGGTGACGGTCTACCTGTTATGAAATTCGAACAATGGGAAAAAGACTATATCACAATTAAATTAATCCTTAAAGGTGGCGGCTGTGAAAATAAAAACATTCAGTATAGCCTACCTTGTGAGGTTGAAGGTCTTGGCCGCGCTGGTCGTGATTTAGATGGTATCCGTAAATGTATCCTTCACTCAGTATACCAAGCGCAAGGTCAAGGCTGTTCAGCTGGTTTCATCGGTGTAGGTATCGGTGGCGACCGCTCTTCTGGTTACGACTTAGCGAAAGAACAATTATTCCGTCATGTGGAAGATACAAATCCAAATGCTGAACTTGCTAAGTTAGAAGAGTATGTAGTGAAAACTGCTAATACATTTGGAATCGGTACAATGGGCTTCGGTGGTGAAGCAACATTACTTGGTTGTAAAATTGGTGTTATGCACCGTATCCCTGCTTCATTCTACGTATCAGTAGCTTATAACTGCTGGGCATACCGTCGTATGGCTGTGGACATCAATCCTCAAACTGGCGAAATTATTAACTGGCATTATCAAGAAGGCGAAAAAATTACATTTAAAGAAGATGAAGTTGCAGCAACAACAGAAGATACTACTACAGATGTAGTGGAACTTACTGCTCCTATTTCTGAAGAACAAATTCGCTCTCTAAAAGTTGGTGACGTTGTATCAATCACTGGTCGTATGTATACAGGCCGTGACGCAATTCACCATCATTTAATGAGCCACGATGCTCCAGTTGATCTTAATGGACAAGTTATTTATCACTGTGGCCCTGTAATGGCAAAAGACGAAGAAGGTAACTGGACAGTAAAAGCAGCTGGTCCAACTACTTCTATTCGTGAGGAGCCATATCAAGGTGACATCATGAAAAAATTCGGTATCCGCGCTGTAATCGGTAAAGGCGGTATGGGACCAAAAACACTTGCTGCATTAGAAGAACACGGTGGCGTTTACTTAAATGCAATCGGTGGTGCTGCACAATACTACGCAGACTGCATTAAAGGTGTTGACGGTGTTGACCTAATGGAATTCGGTATTCCAGAAGCGATGTGGCACTTAAACGTTGAGAAGTTCACAGCTGTTGTAACAATGGACTCTCACGGTAACTCACTACACGCAGATGTAGATAAATCATCTCTAGAAAAACTTGCTCTTCACTCAGAACGAGTATTCTAATAAAGAAGCAATTTCTTTCAGAAGTTAAGCCATTTTTACTACACAAATTTGAAAAGCACAGAATATTCCTATGAATATCTGTGCTTTTCATTTGTTCAAAAACATTTCAAAAAGCCTCACAATCACCCCAAACTCCATCTAATTCCACTTATATTCCACTTTCTATCAATTATACCTCGGCATAATTGCGTTTAAAATCGACTTCGTGCTTAGGCCTGCTGAAAAAAGTTAAAGTCCTTTCTAATTTCACACTTTCTTTTTCCAAATTCCTTTGTTATAATAATTCTAAATTAGAAAGAAGTTAATTGAAATCTATTTTCAATTATAAAAAGTTTATAATCATTGATTTATATAGATTTTGATATTGATTTTCATTATCAGGAGGGATAAAAATGGAGTATACTAATCGAGAAAACATTAGTTTAATTGAGAAAACAAAAGAACATGCTGAATTAATCGCCGCCCTTATAGCAGGTTTGTTTATTTTGCTTGCATGGCGTTTAGATACTAGCGAGCAAACAACAGCTTCTATTCTTTTATATATTATTGCATTTTGCGTTGGTGGATTTGCTAAAGCAAAAGAAGGTATTGAAGAAACCATTGAGAATAAGGCGCTTAACGTTGAACTATTGATGGTATTAGCCGCGCTTGGTTCAGCAGCAATAGGTTATTGGACGGAGGGTGCTATTCTAATCTTCATCTTTGCTGTGAGTGGTGCTCTTGAAACATACGCAATGAACAAAAGTCACCGTGAAATTTCTGCACTCATGAATTTACAACCCGAAGAGGCATGGCTTGTTCGTGGTGGTTTTGAACCAATGAAAGTTGCTGTATCAACTCTACAAATTGGTGATCACCTACTTATTAAGCCCGGTGAACGTGTACCGGCAGACGGTGTAATCTTTAAAGGGCAGTCATCTATCGATGAATCTGCAATTAGCGGCGAACCACTTCCAGTAGCAAAACAGGAAGGCGACGAGTTATTTGCAGGAACAGTGAACTTAAATGGTGCCATTACAATGGAAATGACAAAACCAAATTCTGAAACACTATTCCAAAAAATTATTCAACTTGTACAAAGTGCTCAGAGTGAAAAATCTCCATCACAACAGTTTATAGAAAAATTCGAAGGTACTTATGTGAAATTCGTGCTACTTGCCGTTGCCCTCATGATGTTTCTACCTCACTTTGTACTAGGTTGGGACTGGACGACAACATTCTATCGAGCAATGGTACTCCTAGTAGTTGCTTCTCCGTGCGCACTTGTTGCATCTATTATGCCAGCAACACTTGCTGCCATTTCAAATGGTGCAAAACATGGTGTGCTATTCAAAGGAGGCTTACACTTAGAGCACCTAGGTGCATTGCGTGCACTTGCAGTAGATAAAACAGGCACTTTAACACAAGGTAAACCAACCGTTACTGATTTCATTGTTCGCGAAGGATCAGACCGTAAAAATACAATGTCCATCCTTGCGGGTATTGAAGCTCAATCGAACCATCCACTTGCTCAAGCAATTACTTTATTCGCAAGAAAAGAAGGGATCATACAATTTCCTCAGACCACTATTAAAGATATTCCAGGTTGGGGTATTAAAGGTTACGTTAATGAGGTCGAGTACCTTGTTGGTAAACCAGATTTTGTTGGTGTAGATGAGGCAAATAAATTTGCAAATGGCGTAGCAGAAAAACTCGCTTCAGAAGGAAAAACGGTTATTTTCATTCGTGACAAAGATGGCATCGTTGCATTGGCAGCCTTAAAGGATACCGTGCGAAACGAAGCAAAAAAAGCAGTTTCATTACTAAAAGAACTAGGTATTAATGTTGTCATGCTAACGGGCGACAATGAGAAGACAGCAAAGGTAATTGCCAAGGAAGCAGGTGTGACAGAATACGTCGCAGAGTGTCTCCCTGAAACAAAAGTGACTGAGATGAAACGACTTCTTTCTGAACATAAATTTGTGGGCATGGTCGGTGACGGCATTAATGATGCACCCGCATTAGCAACCGCCACTACCGGAATCGCTATGGGAGAAGGAACAGATGTTGCTTTAGAAACAGCTGATGTCGTTTTAATGAAAAATGACTTATCAAAAATTGCCTATGCCGTACGCTTATCACGCAAAATGCAACGGATCGTCAAACAAAACATCTTCTTCTCAATCGGCGTTATCGTTTTATTAATTGCCTCAAACTTTTTACAAGTCGTCGATTTACCCCTAGGTGTAATCGGTCATGAAGGTAGCACCATTTTAGTTATTTTAAACGGCTTACGTATGCTGAATAAAAACGTCTAAAACAAACAGCCTCGTATCACAAAACGTGATTTCGAGGCTGTCCTTTTTAATATTCCTAACTATTTGTTAAAGTCTCCTGCATCACAAGTTCTTTTTGCAATGCTTTTTTCTGCATCGTCGCATTTAAAACGCCACCAGAAATCACAATAATTCCCGTGAAATATAGCCAAAGCATTAAAATAACTACGCCCCCAATACTGCCATATGTAGCGGAATAATTCGCAAAATTATTAATATAAAAGGAGAAAGCGAACGTAACTGCCAGCCAGCCCAAAGTCGAAAACAATGCACCCGGCCAAACACTCATTAATTTCAAACGTGGATTTGTATTCGGAATAAATCTATAGACCCCTATTAATACGATAAAAATAAGTAAAGGTGGTATCCACCAGCGCATTCTATGCCAGATAATTTCAAATTGCTCCTCAATGCCAACAATCGAAAATAAGAAATGCCCCACTTGTTGCCCAAAAACCGGTAAAAGTAGTGCGACAGCAAAAACAACGACAAATGCTATAGTGAAAATAAGGGATAACCCTCGTTCTAATATACTCCCCCTATTTTCTGTATCGTAGGCCTTATTCAAGGCTCTAATCAACGCATTAATCCCTTTAGATGCAGACCAAATTGTTCCAAGCACCCCGATGGATAATAGACTACTATTACGACTTGTTAAAATTTCATTTAATGTATTTTCAATAAGCCTATATACCTCGTCCGGCATAACATTCACCAGAAAGGAATACACTTGCGTCGTCTCTAAATTCAAATACGGTAGTAATGTAACTAAAAAAATTAATAGCGGGAAAAAAGATAGTAAAAAGAAATAAGCCAATTCTGCGGCAAGAGCTGATATTTCCACTCGTTGAAAGCGGAGAATTAAATCTTGCATAAAGCCTCTCGATGTCATTACATCTACAGTGTCTTCGTCTGGTGAGACAAATGATTTCACCACACCAACAGCTGTACGTATCGATGCTTTTTTCTTTTTCATACAAATTTCCTCCTGTACGAACAACTATTCTTTATCAGGTAAAGCAAAGGCTGCTTTTGTATCATTAATCATGCTTTCGATTGTGGAAGGTAATTCTTTAAATTCATCCACTTTATCAGCAATCGAATTTACATTTTCTGACACACCTTCACATAGCACTTTTGCGGCCAATACTTTTTCCTCAACTAGCACTTGTAATTCCTCTCGATTGGCTGCATAATACGTGATTGCTTCTTTCATCTGTTTCGTTGTAGCTATTGTTTTTTCACGCGTTGTACGGTCCAACATGCTTAACGCAGCACCAACTGCAGCACCAACTACGATGGATGCTAATAATTTACTTCGTCCCATATTAAATACCCCCTGTTTTAAATGTGTTTTAGAATAATAAATTAATTACGCCTCGACATACTTGCCGTCCAGAGGCTTTAACTTCTTACTGCCCTTATTCTACCCAATAACAGTCTATTTTTAAAGCAATGCCCAAATCAGTGTTGACATTTTTTTTATTCAATGAAATGATATTTCCGAGGATGATGAAAGGTAGGTTTAAATAATGGATTTATCAGTACCGTCAAAAGAGAACGTTATTTATATGGTTGATCAAATGAAAGAAAAGCTTCGTATGGTGAATGTCGATGCAATGAAATCGGAAAATTTCAATGAAGCTGATTACGAAGATCTTGTTTATTTATACGAAATGGTCATGAAGCGTGATACATTTAGTCCGAGCGAAATGCAGGCTATCGTTGCTGAATTAGGCGCTTTGCGCAAATAAATAGGATTTTGTAAATAAAAAGCTATTAGCAATAAGGCATCAAAGCCTGTTACTAATAGCTTTTTTCTATTTTGCTTTTTTTGCAGCAGTACCATCCTCAGTGACAAGAGGTTGTATTAAGACTTCTACACGACGGTTTTTAGAACGTCCTTCTGCAGAATCATTTGGTGCAATGGCACGGTTCTCACCGAAACCTTGTGCACTAAAGTTTCGACGATTTAACTCCGAGTTACTGTTTATTAAAATTTCTGCGAAGTTCACTGCACGCAATACTGAGAGTTGTAAGTTAGAAGTGAAGTTAGGACCAGCTGGAACATTATCCGTATGGCCCGTAATCACAATACTACGCGGTGGATTAGATACTAATACATCTGAAAGTTCTTTAGCTATCGAATTATATTCTGGTTTAATCTCTGCTTTCCCTGGATCAAACAAAATACTATCACGAATTGTTACAAGTAAACCCTCATCAGTCATCGCTGTTGCAAATTGACCTTCCATCTCATTAACTGCGATAAAATTATCAACGTTATCTTTAATTTCAGCTAACTCCTTCTGATCCTTTAAATACGCGGAGTTTTGCGCTTGTTGTGGTGTTTTGTCACTTTCTGCATTTGGACTTTCTATCGGTGCAGGCTGCTCTAAAAAGCCTGTACCACCATCAAATACTTGATTAAACACAGCTGACATTCTCTCTAGTTTTTCTTGGTCTACTGAACTTGATGCAAATAATATGATAAATACTGCTAATAGCAGCGTTAAAATATCTGCATACGGAACTAACCAAGACTCATCGATATGCTCATCATGCTTTTTTTTCTTAGCTTTCTTTGCCAAGGCCGCCCGCCCCGCTTTCATCAGAAATTTGACGACGTTCTTCCATTGTTAAGTAAGAAGATAATTTTTGTTCGATAACACGTGGCGCCTCCCCTTCTAAGACAGAAAGGATGCCTTCAATCATCATTCTTTTTTGCTTAACTTCGATAGCAGATTTACGTTTTAATTTATTCGCAAATGGATGCCATAAAACATAACCTGTAAAAATACCTAGTAATGTAGCCATAAAAGCAGCTGAAATAGCATGTCCTAGCTTTTCTATGTCATTCATATCTGCTAACGCGGCGATTAAACCTACTACCGCACCGAGTACCCCTAAAGTCGGGGCATATGTACCAGCTTGTGTAAAGATTGCAGAACCACTAGCATGACGTTCTTCCATTGCTTCGACTTCTTCTGTTAGGACGTCACGAATATAATCCGCATTTTGACCATCAATTGCTAACGTAAGTCCGTTTTTCAAAAATGGGTCTTCTATTTCTGAAGCTTTACTTTCAAGCGCTAGTAGACCTTCACGGCGAGCTAAATCAGCCCATTGTGAAAACATCTTAATAATCTCAATATCATCCGCTAATTTTGTTTCTTTAAAAAGAATTTTAAATAGCTTTGGTACACGCTTTAACTCCTTCATTGGGAAGGCAATTGTTACTGCGGAAATTGTACCGAAGATGATAATTAGAATGGCAGCTGGGTTATAAAACGCACTTAAACTTACACCCTTTAGCACCATTCCTGTTAATAGCGCTACTAGCGCAAGTATTAACCCTACAATCGACGATATATCCATTCTAGAACCTCCAAATCTCCTATTAAGCTTTATTTCGTCTTTTTTTCCATAATTTTAATATAGTATAAATGTATTTCACATTTTTTTCGATGTAATAAATACTTTTTATTCACTTTCCGACCATATTTGATTATATCGAATTAAGAATAATACATTAAATTGTCTTTATTTGAAATCACTTAAGAATTTGTTATTATCCTTCAACACAAAACTATTAAAATTTGCTGAATGAGTCGTAAAAGAAGGAGTAAATACCTAAAAATATCAATTTCACTATATAAGCTATTCGACGGACAATCAAAAACAACTTCAGATAATTACTAAAATTTTATAAGAAAATAGTGTAAAACAACTGTTTATTGATGTGTCAGACGATACTTTTTTTCACTCTCACAATTAAAGTACTTCTAAAGAATCATTTATTTTTTTCCTCTATTTAATCAATTATACCTCGGCATAATTGCGTATGGATTCGGCTTTATGCTTGGGCAAAAAACTTTTTTCACCACCTAAAGGTACGGAATTACCTATTTCACTGTCTTGCTACAGAGAATGCTGCCTATTATTTTCGTATGGAGGGTAGAAAGAGAATGTCGTTTGGAGAGCTATTGAAGAATGAGCTAAATCAAAGCTTGACGCATGACTTTACGATCAATCTTGAGGTAAATGAATATAAATAACATTACTGCGGATAGGGAAAAAAGAATCTGTTCTTTGTAATAAAAACTAGGCATTTTAAGTATTTTATACCTACTAATCTTAGTCCAGACTAGGTATCTTATGGATGTCATAAATTCTCCTTAGATTTTCCTAGCAACCTATTGTATAATTACTTTAGATATTATTGTAGATTATTTCAGTAGAGAGGAGCTTTTATTATGTTCATTACGACTGTACTAGGCTTTTCAGCCGTTTTACTAATTTCTACGGGATTCTTCATCCACTACCTACAAGTTGGTTTAGATACTAAGTCTTCAGTAACTATAGATCCAAAACCAAGTGAAAAATTCTAATCTATCTATAAAAAACAGCTACATAACGTAGCTGTTTTTTATTTTTTTACTTATTTCATTTCGCTAAAAGATTACTAAACTTCTTTTTTTCTTAAAAAAATTGCGTGAATATTGTCATTATTATTTGCATATTGATCATTTTGCTCTAAAATATTTCTGTAGGGAAGGGAGCAATCTTTCATGACAATGTTACAAGATATTCTTAAATTTAATGAAGATTTCGTTCAAGAAAAAAAGTATGAGCCTTTTATTACAACAAAGTATCCTGATAAACGCATCGTTGTGTTATCGTGTATGGATACTCGACTTGTAGAGCTGTTACCTAAAGCTATGAATTTACGTAATGGCGATGTAAAAATCGTTAAAAGTGCTGGGGCATTAGTTAGTCACCCTTTTGGTGCAATTATGCGTAGTTTACTTGTAGCTGTTTATGAACTACAAGCAGATGAAGTGTATGTTGTTGGACATTACGACTGCGGTATGAGCGCAGTTGACCCAGAAGCAATGCTAAGTAAAATGGTTGCTAGAGGAATTAACCCTGAAACTATCAAAACGGTAGAAAATTCAGGTCTTGATTTAAAAGAGTTTTTACGTGGCTTTGGCGACGTAGCAACAAGTGTTAAGAAAAGCGTAGATACAATTCGCAATCACCCGTTAATGGTGAAAGATGTGCCCGTTCATGGATTAGTAGTTGATCCAAATACAGGTCGCCTTGACTTAATCATAGACGGTAGCAAACAATAGTAAAGATAAGAAGCGTCTATCCTTCATGACTTGAAAGTTAGACGCTTCTTTTTATTCGTTCTCTAAACGTGCATACATGTAATGATCCACCCATTTGCCATTAATGTACAGCAGCTTTCTCAAGAGGCCTTCTTGCTGAAACCCAGACTTTTCTAAAACACGGATAGAAGGATTATTTTGTGTTGAAACATAAGCCTCTACACGATGTAAGCCTACTTGCTCGAACGCAAATTGCACAACCATATTAACCGCTTCTGTTACGATCCCTTTCCCCACATAAATTTCATCCATCGCATAGCCAACAAATGCACTGGAATACGGTAAACGTTTTACTGCATAAAGAGCAATATGTCCTATTAGATTATTTGTACCCGGCTCAAAAATACCGAAAGTAAACTCCCTCTTTGAGTCCATTAAGTATAAGCTTTCTTGAATTTTTTTATATTGAGCATTAATTGTATAATATTCAGGTCGTTGTAACGGTTCGTATGTAGACCAAAAATATTTATTGCGGCTTACGAGATCAGTTAAACTTTGTGCATCTTTTTCGTAAAATGTGCGAATGTAGCATTTATCCCCCTGAATTGATACCACATTTTCACCCTTTTTCCTCAATAGTCTCCAAATTTTAAGCACCATTTCTCCACACTAACCTTCCGATAATTGTTTAAAGCCTGCATTCAATTTTCAATGGATCTAACCCTAATAGCCTGAAGTTTCACTGTATCTCACTTTAAAGGTCAATAACTGTCGTTCCCTGTTTTAAATTGATTTTCAATCAACATAGTCGACGATTAGCTGACTATTATGCTCACTAACAATTTGTGGGTAAACACCCACCGAATTGAAGTTTTATTTTATTGTATGTAAAAAAAGATGCTGCTACAACTAAAACATCTCGTCTTGTTGTTACAGCATCAATAACATTATTTCACTTTTTGTTTTTGTTTTTTAGGCTTCTCTTCTAGCAATTCAAGGCTAGACGATTCAGCATCTTCTAAATGCGTTTTGTCTAAGACATTCGTTAAATGAAGGCCACGTTTTTTTGCTTCACGTTCGATATGTGCTAGTGTCTCTTGCAGTACCTGTACACGAGCATACTTTTTATCGTCTCCTGATATTAGAACCCATGGAGCATTTTTCTTATCAGTCTTCTCAAACATTTCATTTGCAGCCTCTACATACAGTGGTGTTTTTTCACGATTTCGCCAGTCTTCATCTGTTAGCTTCCAAGACTTATATGGATCCTGCTCACGTTCTTTAAAACGTTTAAGTTGCTCCTCATCTGATACTTGAAGCCAAAACTTAATGACAATATAATCTCCTGCCGTTAAAATCTTTTCAAAATTATTCATTTCTCCGTATGCACGAGACCACTCTTCATTTGTTGCAAATCCTTCAATACGCTCAACTAATACACGACCATACCAAGAGCGATCAAAAATTGCGATTTGTCCATGCTGTGGCAGCTTTCTCCAAAAGCGTTGTAAATAATTGTAGCGTAGTTCATGGGGCTGAGGCGCTGAAATCGGGTGTACGACATAACCACGTGGATCAACACGTTCAATTAGACGCTTAATAGCGCCCCCCTTACCAGCGGCATCCATACCTTCAAATACTAAAATTAACCCTATTTTATTGTTTAATAAAAACTGTTGAGCATTTAACATTTCATACTGGAGTACTTTTAATTTCTTTTTATACATTTTCTTATCTAGATTAACTGTTAGATCTAGATCATTTAAATTTTGAGTCATTAAAACTTCACTCCTTACATTTGTATACTTCCATTGTACTAAAGAAATATATGAACGCCTATTTAAATGGTAAATTGTAGATAATTTTAGCGAAACAACACGATACATTGTTGGAAATTTCCGTTATAATGAAAATAGTACGTTACAGTCCTATACTTATTTGTCTTTTCCCTATACAATTTAACACGAAGGGAGAGGAAAACATGCCTCGATTTTTTTTGATGACAATCACTTACATTGTCTCACTTATCCTAACCTTTTCATCCTATTTCATGAAAATAAACGGTCAATCTTCCTTAGAGATTTCAAATCGTTTTCCAGTAATATTTGCACCTTTTAATGTTAGTTATGTGATTTGGATTGTGGTTTACATGTTACTTGGTTATTGGTTAGTCATGAATCTAAAAAAGACATCTATTAAACAGACTGTTCTCTTTAGTAGCATATGTATCATGCAGGCGCTAGCAATTGTTGTTTGGCATCACGAATTATTTATCATGTCAATCGTCAGTACGTTTATTTTAGTACTGTATTTATCAAAGTTGTACAAAACGTACCCTTTCAGCAATAACTCACTTACAGGTCGTTTACCCTTCTCGATTTACTTCGCATGGGTTACATTCAGCCTGATGACAAATGTAAGCTTCACGCTAACATCCTACCAATGGAATGGTTTTGGACTTAGTGATCCATTGTGGGCAGTTATTTTACTGACACTTGGGGTTGCAATAGCACTACATATTCGATTCCATTATTTTGATATTATCTATCCAAGTGTATTTATCTGGTCCTATATAGGGGTCGTATTACATAATGGTTTTGATGAGCTACTTGTGTCAACGGCAGCCTTGTTTTTATGTGGGGTGCTACTTGTCGGTATATTATTTATTAAAAAAAATCCTGCCCACCAAAAATAAATTGGTAGCAGGATTTTAGCTTTTTTATTGTTCATCAAGTGAAGTTAAAATAATTGGTTTGTCTTTTGTAACGATAATTGAATGCTCGATTTGAGCAACTAATGATTTGTCTGGCGTAACGAATGTCCAGCCATCACCAGACTCCACAATATGCTCCGCTTTCGCTGAGATAAATGGCTCAACTGCAAGAACCATACCCTCTTTCATAATTGTAGAATCCCATGCATCATAATAGTTTAAAATATGGTTTGGCTCATCATGTAAAGAACGACCTAAACCATGTCCTGTTAGGTTCATAATCACTGTTAAATCATTAGCATATGCTTCACGCTCAACAGCTTTTCCGATTTGGTTTAATTTTGATCCAGCTTTTACTTTTGTCATCGCACGATCAAAAGCACTTTTGGCTACGCGACACAACTTTTCTTTATCCTCATAACCTTCACCAACTACAAATGAAATGCCTGTATCAGCAAAATAGCCGTTTAATGAACCAGATACATCTATATTGACGATATCTCCTTCTTTAATCACACGTTCACCTGGAATACCATGTGCGACTTCCTCATTAACACTAATACATGTGTATCCTGGGAAATCATACTCCCCTTTAGGTCCAGAAACTGCTCCGGCCTCAGCAAACATACGGCCTGCAATTTCATCTAGTTCTAGTGTTGTTACACCTGGTTTTGTAGCAGCCTTCATTGCTTCACGAATTTCAGCACAAATACGGCCGATTTTTTTAAAGGCTTCAATTTCTTCTTGCGTTTTTACAATCATTTTTAACGTCCCTTTCATCTAATATCTACTATTTAATATAACATAACTTTCTATGCTTAAAACGCTAAACGCTTTAAATATTATATGCCATCTTAAATTATAAAGTGCTGAAAACAGGCTTATCTCCATAACGTGAGATTGATTTCCGTTCCGGCTGGGCGCTTTGTTGCTGGCGCTTCGCTTAACTCTGCTTTTTTATTTTCCGCTAACTGAATCTAACTATTTCACAGTTGCAGCATTAGAAAAGACAAAAAGCACCTTTATTCAGATGCTTTTTAAAAAGATTCAGTGGTTTACTGTTATTCAACTGACAATAGGTGCTTAAACATGACTGACTTTGAGTTCTCTTAGAATTAAAAGAGCACCAACTCCATAAACAATAGACATTGCTAAAGGTACTAGAGTGAAAGCTTGACCAACAAAGAAGCCACCTAAAATTAGAGCAGAAAGACAGATTCCTAAAGTAACAAATAAATATGCTTTGCTTTTATAAATCCATATGTAAGGCAGAAAATGAGAGCCTGCTAGTAGGCCAATTGTGAAGGGCAGGTATTCAGGTATTTTCATATACACAATTATAAATACAGGTATATAAAAAGCTTGAGGAGCTGCTACTATTCCACTTAAAGTACCTAAAGGGTTGTCAGTAGAGAGTAAATTAACACCCAGAATTTTACTAATGACAATCCCAATAGGAAAGATGACACCTAAGCCAAATATCCAAATTAAACGTATAGCTTCTATTGGGAAAACTAAGGGCATAAAGGCGAAAATTAAAAAGACAACGGCGCCAGAAAGCAAAATGGGGTATCCTTTTTTTGCTTCAAATATAATTTCTTTTTGTAAATTTTCAAGTGTTTTATTCATTAACGCGCTCCCTTTCGTAAAATCGGCAAAAGATTTATATAATATACCATCATTCAACTATTTTTACCATTGATTATTCAATAATGCAATTTTTGTCATAACTGAAAGCTATGGAGAAATTGCTTAGGAAGGGAAACTTGATTACTGCACAGTATCTAAATTTAATCTGTCTTTATGTTTTGATAGCAACAATCTTTAACAGCCTAAAAATAAAAACCCTTCACTCATGTGAAGGGCATAATCATTATGATTTTCGTTGCATTAATTGAGGTGCTGCCGTAAATAACAAAACACCGACAATCGCTGTTAAAATCGTTGCTGGTAGCATATATGTTCCATTATAGATGATTGAATAAACCCATGCATTTTGATTGCCAGCATACTCTGCGAAAAATACAGCGCCTCCAATGGTATGTGCTGCATAACGTAAAAAGCCCGCTAATACCGTTCCTACAATAATATAAAGCGCCATTTTCTTTTTGTTTAAATCTTTTGCTGCCTCAAGCACTGGCCCACGCACTACGGCCGCTAAGCCTACTACCGTAAAGGCAACACCATAATCAAGTGTTCCTTGAAGCCAATGTATAATATAGGCACCAAACATTGTTTGCATAACACCAATAAGTAAACCCGTTACCATGCCTGGAATAAGGCCCCAGCGAAATGCTATTAACATTATTGGCACCATTACGAGACTAACAGAGCCTCCTTGTGCCCATACTTTAAAGGAAACCTGATCAAGCACAAGGCCAATCGCTGCGAATATCGCAATTTCCACAAGCATTAATAGTTTTTTATTGTCCATAATTATTCTCTCCTTTGTTCCGATGTAGGATACAAGAGCAGGAATAGAAATCAGTTGGCAAATATGTCCCTATCTAGCATCAATAAAGATAAAAAAACGATGCCAGGACAGAGCCTCACATCGTAAAAGTGTCGGTTTCTATCCACATCCCTACGCAAGCGTTAACTTACAGGTTCAAAGAGTTAAGGCATTACGTGCCCAGTCTCAGCTGACATCATCAGCTCCCCTTGTGGTCGTTACATCTTAATTTAGTTGAACAACCTCATTGTACGCAAACACTGTAACGATTACAACCTCTTCCACATTAATTTTTTTTGAAACTTTACTGTTTTTCATGCGTAAATATTTAAAAAGGAGGTACAACTATGGAGAACCAAAAAATTTTATCTGCCTTTAGTTATCTCAGTATCTTTTTTGCACCCTTTATTGTGCCATTAGTCGTTTACTTTGTTTCAAAAGATAACGACGTAAAGAGTCATTCTCTTCGAGCATTAATATCACATTTAATCCCAGTCGTATTTGGAATAATATTTTTTGCAGTCTTTATTTTCTCAACTTTATCATTCAACACTTTTGAACCAGATTCAGGTAGTAGTTCTTTTCTTATCATTTGGTTAGTTTCATTTTTGATTTACATTCTTGTTTCAATCGGAATTGTCATTTGGAATATTATTCAAGCAGTTCGCGTTATCCGATAAGTTTCATTTCAACCTTGAACAGAGAGTACTAAAAGGAGCTGTTATTTTTTGAAAGTATCTAAAGTTGTCAAAACCGCCGTAAAATTAGCACCAATCGTTATTCCAATTGTAAAAAAAGTAATCGCTGCAAAAAAAGGAACATATCCTAACGTAAATAAAAAGTAATAAAAAGGCGTATTTCCACACATCGGAAATACGCCTCTTTTTTATTTCACTTCAAAATATGTTTGACTGTGACCATTCATTGTTTTTTCAACGTGCAACACTGCAGGCATTGTAGCTTTTAACTCTGCAACGTGCGAAATGACGCCAATCATGCGTCCAGAATCTTGTAAATCAATAAGCGTATCAATCGCCTTATTTAATGACTCTTCATCAAGAGAACCAAAGCCCTCATCAATAAACATTGTTTCAATACGGATATTACCTTGAAAGCTTTGAATGACATCTGCCATCCCAAGGGCAAGACTTAAAGAAGCATTAAACTTTTCTCCCCCTGATAATGTTTTTACATCACGTAATTGGTCTGTATAGGCATCATACACATCTAGCCCAAGTCCACTTTGCTTAGCATGCTTTTCTAAACGATCTGAACGTCGTAGCTCAAATTGACCGTTGGATAAATGATAAAGCCGGACATTTGCTGCCTCTGTAATTTTATCTAAATAATTGATTTGAATATAACGCTCAAAGGACAGCTTTTTCACATTTTGCCCATTTAACATTGCATAAAGTTCCTTTACTCGTCCCGCTTCTTTTTCAAGTAAGCGTATTTCCAGCTCCGCTTCCTCTACTTTTTCGATAAAGTCTGTGCAAGCTTTCGCAAATCCTTCCATCTGCTGCAATACTTTAAAGGCTTCCTCATAGGTTACACGAAGCATCTCTAACTTTTCTTCCATTGCCGTTAAATCTTGTTTCTCTTGTCCTTTAAGGTGCTTCGCTCCCTCAGTAATTTGCACCTGTAAAGTGTGGATTTGCATAGCATAATCACTGCATGCCTTCCGTAAAGCTTCTATTTGCAACACGCTACGCTTCCCAGTAGCAAATTCTTCATAGCTTTCAAAGCCGGCTTCCTTCATACTTACTGAAAATTGTTCGCGCTTTTCATCCATTTTCAGCTTTAGCTCCTCAAAAGCCTGTTTCGCTATTTCGACGGTCATTCTAGCATTGTTTGCTGCTTCCTTGGCAGCTTGCAAACTTTGTTGGCTAATAGTCCACGCAGTTTGTAAGGCAACCTTTTGAGAACCTATATGAGCAATTTCCTGTTTCATTGCATGTAGCGTCGTAAGATTTTCTGGAATATGTTTTTGCTGCTCTTCCACAACTACTTGTTGTTTAGTCAATTCCTTCGTCTTTTCAGCTAAATATTGCTCTAGCTTTAATTGCTTTTCTTGTAGCTGCTCCATTCGTGCACGATGATCCTTTTGTTGCATGCGTACATCAGACAATTGATTGCTTACTACTTTTAAGATAGTAATTTGTTGCTCTATATTTTGTAAGGAAGCTACAATTTGTGCTTGGTTCGATTGATCAACCTCACTCAACTCTAACTGTTCTAATGCCTCTTGCAGAAGATGCTTTGAAGAATTCAATAAAGCTTCTTTCTCTAAAAACTTGCGCTCAGCATCAGTAGCCTTTACTCGCAAAACTTCCACCTGTGCTAATTCGATCATCTCTAATTGCTCACGATGTGTTTCGAGATGTGTTGTACTACCGCACACTGGGCAAGCCTCTCCATCCTTAAGCTGCTGTGCTAAAATACTTGCCTGACTCGCAATCCATTGCTGCTCCAACTTTTGAAGAGCTTTCTTACTTTCTTGATAGTGAACATTAGTCGTGGCTACATCCTGCTCTGCCATTTCTACTGCTCTAGTGTATTTTTCAACTTGCGCTAAGTATGATACTTGCTCTTTTAGCTTCGGTAACTGTTCTAAAAAACCTTCATATGGCTCAAGTTGTTTTTCATATTGTTCAATTGTTGTTGCTAGATGCTGAACTTGCATTTGTCCTGTTTCTACAATTTTACGATTATCGTCTACTGCTAGTTTGGCTGTTGTAACATATTGTTCAGCTATTTGCAGTTGCTGAAGATTATTCTCATACGCCTCGAAAGTTGGTAATAATGCTTGGAGCTGTAACTCCCGTTGTAAAACGTGTTGGCGTTCAGGTTCCTTCGCCTCTTCAACATTAAATCTTTCTTGCGCTATTTTTAACTGAGCTTCTGCGTTTTGTTGCTCTGTCACTGCTTGTTGACAGGATTGTTCTTTACGATTTTGCTCAGCACGTAAATCGACGCATTGTTGCTCAAGTATAACAAGACGTTCTGCTTTTTCTGCTAATGCAATTTCACGTTCTTTTGCGCTATATACACCTTGCTCTTGTAGCAATGCTTGCAGACGGTTCTGGCGATTCGTTTGCTCATCAAATTGCTCATTCAATGTTTTCGCCATACTATAAAACTCTTGCTCTTTTTGATGATGCGCATAAGCTGCTTTATAACGCTGCTGTTCCAATTGTATACATTCAGTATAGTAGGTCTGCTCTTCTTCCAGAGCCTTCTTTAGCTGATGCATATTTTCGGTATTATTAGTAATGCAAGTAAATAGAGATGACGTGCGCTGTGGCAAAGCCCCCGCAATTTGGCCAAGAAGATGCTCTTTTAATTGCTTCGCGCGCAGTAAATCACTTTCTGTTTCTTTTCGTTTCGCATCAAGTCTTTTTGTCATAGCACCAAAACGGTCTGTTTTAAAAATCTTGCGCAAAATGACTTCTTTATTCGTAGAATCTGAAGTTAATAGTTTGCGAAATTCACCTTGTGGCAGCATAACAATTTGACTAAATTGATCCTTTGTCAGGCCTATTATTTCCTGTAGCTTTTTATCTACCTCAAGTGTTTGCTGTTTTTCTACAATACTATAATCAAGTGTGTCTCCTTTGATTTCAGCCAGCTCTATTTTCTTACCAGTAACACTTTTGTTCTTTTCTTTAATATGACCTGGCTGACGTACTATTTGATACACTCTATCATGCATTTCAAAAACAAGTTCCACAGCAGTATACACATCATCATCTGCAAACCCGCTTCGTAACATTGCCGTATCTTGACGGTCTTCACCACTACCCGATCCGTAAAGTGCATAGCATATAGCATCAAAAATCGTCGTTTTCCCCGCACCTGTTTTTCCAGATATCGCAAATAGACGATGTTCACCTAGCTGTTGAAAATCAATAACCTCTGTATTTTTATATGGACCGAATGCAGTAATCGTTAACTTTAAAGGCTTCATTTTACTGATTCTCGCTCCTCATCTAATAATTCTTGCAGCATCTCTGTAAATAGACGCTCTGTATCTTGATCTGGCTGTATACCTATTATATCTGTAAAAAATGATCGGAATAAATCGATGTCTTCTATCTTCTCTGTCTCAACCGCTTGAATTTCTTGTGCTACTTCTTGGCGTATTGTTTTACGCTCAACATGCATCGCATGAGGAAACACTGTACGAATACGTTCCATCGGCGAAGTTACTGGCGTAGTATCTGTTAAACGTACAAATACATAATCATCACTTGGTGGTAATTGCAATAAATCATCCAGTATCCCCTCTACCACTCGTAAATCTCGTCTCGGTATAAGCTTTCGCTTCGTAACTGTTATTTCTCCCTGTTCATCTAGCTCAACTATTAAAAAGCCCTTCTCATGTAGGTGCTCTGATAATGAATACTTCAATGGAGAACCGGCATATCGAATCGTTTCATTCAACACAAAATGCGCTTTATGCAAATGTCCAAGTGCCGTGTAATGAAAAGGCTTAAACAATGCCGCATTTATGCAATCCGAGCCCCCTATTGATAAAGGTCGCTCTGATTCACTCGTATTTGCTTCTTCTTCTCCATACTTCGTCACAAAGGCATGTCCCACAAAAACATTACGTTTTGTAGAATCTAAACTTTGCCCAATATATTCAATAATTTTTTCCATCGCCTCTTGATGAGAACGAATGGAATCATCCTCTAAAATCGTCCGTACTGACGCTGGCTCTGCATAAGGTACGAGATGAAAATGTACTTCACCATATTCATCATGTAAAACGATCGGTGCATGGTCTTTCGTAAACTGGCCTTTAATATGTAATCCACTATCACTCATTAAACTACTGCCAAAGTTTAATCGACCTGCACTATCGTGATTCCCGGCAACTGCTAACACAGGAATTTTCTTATCAAGCACAATTTCCGCCAAAATATCATTTAGTAAATTCACTGCCTCAATCGGAGGCATCGAACGGTCATATAAATCACCTGCTATAACGATAACATCTGGTTTCTCTTCATCTATAGCTAGCTTAAATTGCTGTAAAATAAAATGTTGATCCTCGGTCATGTAGACGCCTTGTACAAGCTTCCCTAAATGCCAATCTGCTGTATGAAATATTTTCATTTTGTGCGCCTCCTATCTATTTCATTTTATCATGGCTGTTGGATTGTTTGTTTTTCCTTTTATTAGTTTGAAAATTATAATAGGGCCCTCATCATAACTTAGGGTTCTGACGTGTCAGGGTGTATCCATCGTTTCGGGCTGTATCGGTCACTTCGATGATTCTTTCCGTCGCCTATATTTTGATAGATCTTCAACATAAAAAAGAGCATCCTTATCGAATGCCCTGTTACATTAAAAATTTTCTTTAGCTCTTACCTTCTCCATAAAAGTAGCATATCCTTTAAAACTTGGGAGGGCACGCGCTGTAGGAGTTTTTTTTCTTTTTCCTCTCGTTTCTACTCTGCCTTCACCAGTTGTTCTAAAATCTGGTCAAATGAAATAGGGTTGGGCTTTGGCAATTCGTTTGAAGAAATGGCTAGAGCTTTACTTCCACTATATTCATGTAAAAATGCATTTGCCATTTGGCGATAGCCTTCAAAATTAGGATGTACATCAGAGATATTGGATAAAAAGTTTCTAGCGTTTAACCCAAAAGCATCATATATGTCTACATAAGCTGCTCCAGCATGCTCTGCCTGTTGCTGTAAAATCTTATTTAGCTTAACGAGCTGTGCATTTGTTCCTTCTTTTTGCGAAGGGTGAACATTTGGATAAGCAAAATAATAGCCCATTACATAAATCTTTGCTTTAGGTGCTCGCTCTTTTAACGCTTCTAAAATCTTCTCCATATTTTTTCTGGCAATGTTTAATGCATAATCGGTTTGTAGCTGTGAAAAGGCTAATGTACCAGCAGTTGGATTAACTTGCACTAGCCGCAGTAAATCATTGGCGCCTGCCGAAACAGTAATAAGTGTTGCATTTTCTAATAAGTCACTTGCTTCCTCTGATTTTACTCGTTTCAAAACATCGGCTGTTGTATAGCCTGGGAAAGCGAGCTCCTTCGTATAGAAGCTCAATTGTCCAGTCATTCCTAATTTCATGGCGATTAAATCACTGTAGCCTGTATCAATCTGTTGATAAGGTGTTTGACCAGCCGCCAAGGAATCTCCAATTGGCAGGTAGTTTTCGGTCTGAGCTAAAGCAGATGAAATACTAAATACCATCGTGAGTATAACTGTACCAATTATGGTTAATAATCGTTTCATCTGCTCAACTCCCTTCTTTAAATCAAGAGCCTAAAATGCCCAGCTACCTTTGCGGAAAATTGGCTCTACAGTTCCGTCTGGTAAAATACCGTCGATGTCCATCTCACCGCTGCCAATCATAAAGTCCTCATGTGTTACTGAAATATTTGCACCTAATGCTTCAAGCTGCCCTTTTTCTAAATCTCTTCCACCCTCTAAGCAAGTTGGATAAGCTTCGCCAATCGCTAAATGGTTCGATGCATTTTCATCAAACAATGTACTAAAATATAAAATCTCTGATGCTGAAATTGGTGATTCATGCGGTACAAGCGCTACCTCACCTAAATAGCAAGAGCCTTCATCTACATTAATAAGCTCCTGTAATAAATCATGCCCTACCTGTGCTTCAGCATTAACAATTTTTCCTTCTTCAAATGTTAGCTTAAATCCATCGATAATATTCCCTTGATAAACTAATGGTTTTGTATTACTGACATAGCCATTAACACCTTGTTTCATCGGTAACGTATAAACCTCTTCTGTCGGCATATTAGCAATAAAGATCGTATCATCTGGCGTTTTACCACCTCCAGTAATCCATTTATGCTGTGGCGCTAAGGCAATTGTTAAATCCGTACCTGGCGCTGTATAGTGAAGCTTCGCATATTTTTTACTGTTCAGTAGGGTCGCACGAGATTCTAAATTTGTTACATGTTCATTCCAGTTTTCAACAGCATCGCCTTCACCGATACGAACAGTTTTAAAAATAGCCTCCCATAATGCTGGTACTTGCTCCTCAGCAGCTAAGTTCGGGAATACCTTCGAAGCCCACTTTAGTGAAGGGACGGCAACGATCGACCAGGCGATTAAATCTTTCATTATTGCATTGCGATAATTTTTCAGAGCAGCTCCTGATACTTTTTGATGGGTAGCTAGACGATCTGCTGAAATACCTGCTAATTTATCAGGGTTTGCAGCATCAATCCATAATAGTGCTCCTTTACGTTCGATCACCTCATCACGCATTTTAACTACCCATTCTGGGAAACGATTAAATTCTTCATCTGAGGCATTCTCAAAATAAGCTCGATCCATTTCATCATCTGAAAAATTAACATGAACACGTCCTGCCCCAGCTTTATAAGCCTCTTTCACGACTAAACGGGCGAAATCCAATGCATCGACTGATGTATTGATTAATAAATATTGCCCTTGTTGAATATTAACACCGACTTTTACCGCAAGTTCTGCATATGCTTGTAATTTTTCTTCAAACGTCATATTATTTACCTCGCTTTTGTCCAATTGTTTTTGAATTGCCCTCCATTAGCTTGCCTTCATGCCAAACTTTTTGCACAGGTTTTCCAGAGATTTCTCTAGTCCATTTTTTATACGTTTTTTCATCACGATATGATAATAATGTTAATACTTCGCCATCTGCTCCAGCACGACCTGTACGGCCAGAACGATGTAAGTACTGCTCAATTGTTCTTGGAACATCGACATGAATAACATGTGTTAAACCTGCAATATCTAAACCACGTGCAGCAATATCAGTAGCAATTAAAACACGCGCTTCTCCTTTACGGAATGCATCTAATGTCTTTTTACGTTCTTCTTTTTTCATGTCAGAGTGTAATGTCACAATCGGTGCCGCACGGTATTGTAATTTCGTTTCCTTCATCAGCAATTGATCTATATTGTTGACGAAAGCTAGTGCACGTAATCCTTCAGTATGTGATAGTCGACGTAGGAAATCAGTTTTATCTCGCTCCTCTACTTTCACGAAAGAGTGTACAACTTTACCAACCTTCAACATATCTTCAGGTTTAATTTTGAAGCGTACTGGCTCGAACATCATGCGACTAGCTACTAATTCAATTTCCTCCGTAATTGTTGCTGAAACAACAACTACTTGTCGTCCATATGCTGAACCTTCGATAAAGGATTTTACGACAACGCGATATTCACGACTAAGTAACTGATCACATTCATCTAAAATAACTGTTTCTATTTCTTTTAGCTTTAATTTTCCAGCACGTGCTAATTCATTTAATCGGCCTGGTGTTCCTACAACGATCGTCGGTTTTTTCTTTAACTTTTCGATTTGACGTGCAGAGTTTGCACCACCAATTAGTTGCTGAACCGAAATATCAGAACCTGCTGTCCATTCACGGATAACCTCTACAATTTGCATTGCTAGCTCCTGTGACGGGGCTACGATAAGTCCTTGTGTTTGTTTTTTTGAACCGTTTACTTTATTTAGTAAAGGAAGTACATATGCTAACGTCTTCCCGGATCCTGTCGGCGATTCAGCTACAATATCCTTGCCCTCAAGCATTGCTGGAATCATTTCTTCTTGAATTTTCATCGGTTCTTCAAATTTCCATTTTGCTTGTAAATCTTCATTTAATAAATTTATTACTGACATGTAATTTCCCACCTTCTATCTACTTGACACTAGTTTAACACACTAATCATTTTCCTACTTCATATGTACATAAACCAATTTATAAACTCACCTAACGAATTTTGAGATGGGCGTCTTCTTGCACAATAATGCGAAAAAAATCTGCCCGATTCATCCACGGGAATTGTAAGCCTACAAGCCCTCATAGACACCGGAGTTTCTTTGAAGGTTTACAGCTTACCCGCGTAGAGCGAGCAGATTTTTATTTGGTTGATTCAATTGTTAATCTACTATTTCATAGCCGCATGCTTCTATAGCACGCTCTGCTAAAACAATTAATGAGTCGATATAGGTGTCACTTAATTTTAAATCTCGATTGACGACAGATAATTCTGTACATCCTAATACGATACGATCACAATTAAGTGCAAGCATTGCCTCTTCTATCGGTTGCCAATCCTCTTGAGAGACATCTTTCCCAGCCTTTACATAATCATAAATAATAGACATGACTTTTTCTTTCATCACATCGTCTGGGACAACTGGTGTTATGCCAAATTCCTCTAACGCATCTTGATACATACGTGAAGTCAATGTACCTGTTGTCGCTAAAATACCTACACGCTCAGCCCCTAAATCAGAGGCACGCTTTGCTGTTTCCTTTATCATATGTAATACAGGGACTGGAGAACCTTCAACAATCTCATCGTAAAAGGTATGTGCTGTATTACATGGAATAGCAATCATATCTGCCCCAACAGAAGCAAGCTTTTTAGCATCTGCGACTATTACTGGTACAGGATTTTCCTTTGTATCATCTAAAATAAAGGCAGTACGATCAGGGATATTCGTATCATTATCAATGATTGTATGTAAATGCTCCTGATCCTTCGATGCCTTCGTACGTCTTACAATCATTTCACCGATAAACATCGTTGCTAGTGGACCTACGCCACCTATTATACCTAAAGTTTGTTTTTTCATTAGTTTGACAGACCTTTGTTGTTAAAATATTTCTTATATTGGCGATAAAAACTTAAATTATCGAGCGTTATATTCAACCAACGCTTCGCATTCATATCCTTATAATTAAAGATGGAATCCGTAGCCATTCCTTGGCGAATAAGGCTCTTCGCTTCAATTACTAGCTGTTCATTTTGTACATATTTAAAGAGTACACCATTTGGCACAATCGTCCAAAGATGCTTATTCTGAACATAAGTTAGCTGTTGCTTACTTCCTCGGATAAAATCATCCGCAACATATTGCATTAAATTATAGCCACTTGCTGTCACATAATAATTAGAAAGTTCATTATGTAATTCAATACTTAATAACTTATATTGACCGTCGCGTTCATCATACTTCATATCAAACGTGGCAAAGCCTTGGAATCGAATCTCCTCTAGAAACAATTTGACGCGTTCCATTAAGTCTTGATCATATGCTGTCATTATGGCTACATAGCGACCAATCCCCTCTGGAGAATGCTCTTCTAAAATCGGGTTACCTACAGAAAGCAACTTTACCTTATTATCTTGCCCAACATAAGCATTTACGACACACATATGAGCATCTTCGCCTGGAATATATTGCTGTACCATTATGTCATCTCGGTATGCAGATTCCTTATAAATGGCGTGGAAAATAGCATCCTTTTCGTCGTTATCTTTCGCAATATACACTTTTTTCTTACCTGGAAAAATACATGCAGCATACTTTGTCATATTCAGCGGTTTAATGACTACTGGATATTCAAAAGGGATGTCAAGTTCCTCATAGTCATTGACAGTGCAAACATGCATTGCCGGATAGCGAAAGCCGAACTTTGCACAAAGTTCATACATACTCTCGCGTGTTAATAACTCTTGCGCAAGGTTTGCATCCACATAAGGAACTACAAAATACTCTGCTAGCTCCTCTTTATGTTGTACAATTTTTTTTACGTAAAATTCATCGCAGGCTAATAAAAGCAATTTTTTACCTGTAAATTCCTCTGCAATTGCCTTTAACGCCACGACAAAACGATCTTCAATATGGAGTCTTGGAACTTCACGAAATGTTAATAAATCACTGTGCTGTATTTTTTCCATATTCGTATGATTTAATGCAAGTGGTTTAACGCCATAGGACTCGTAAAATGCTCTCGCCATGCCATAAGCATTCATTTCATCTCCTAATAAAACCGGTAAAAAAGCGTGCTCAATGACCATTCTGCTCAACTCACTTTAGTTTTTTAGGCCTATCACCATAATGTGGGGTTGATTTCCGTTCTGGCTACCAGCCTCCACCCCAATCAACTTATATAAATGGACTTTTTAACGAATGTCATCCTTATTACTTGGTGATGAGTCTTTTTTATAAGTGTAACATACTTTCCTTGTACTCCTTATACCTCTTCTTTGAATCATTTATGAACGGCTACAGCATGTTTACCTAACTCTCTATAGCTTTTAAAAAACTGATCCACATTATACGTGACAAAGCCTTTTAATGGGTCCATGACAACTACTTTATCACCTAAATGCCCAGTTAAAACAACAGCATGTAAGTTCATATACGCTTCATGCGGCAATGTTTCACCTTCATATACCCAGCCCTTTTCTGAATTTTCCTCCGGCTTTGATAAATCCAATGTAACCCATGTCACAACAGGGACTCCATCTCGAACAAGCTGTAAAATCTCATCCTGCGAGGCATTGCTCTTATTTGTCACTCGTAAATCTGCCTGTTTATCCGCTATGACTGCTTCTGCTGCTTTGACAATCGGAGCTGCAAAGACATACATTCCATGTGTTTTATCACGAGGATTGCCTGCAAAAGCCTGCTCTGGATTTGGACCAAATCGCTGTCCGTTGACAGTGCTTATTGTTTGCTTTGGTAAATAGTGATCAGCCATTTCCAGCTTCGTAACATCCAGCCCATAATAATTTAATACAGCTGTTAATGATGTTATTTCACATCCATGTGGTAGTTCCGGATTTTGCATAACAACTGGTACATCTAGCTCCTGCTCGTCTCTTGAAAAATGTGTTTGCAATCGATAATACGGCTTTGTCGCATCATATGTAAAATGTTCGATTGTCGTATAACCATCGTTTTTCGTACTATTTTCAAGTGTAGTTGCAGCTATCGCATATTGCTGCCCCTCTTTAAGTTTCGAAAATTTCGCTTCGCCCTCTTCAGAGCCAACTGCATCCTCCACTACCTCACCTGTCTTTACATCTGTAGCAGTGATATAAAGGTTAGGTATCGGTGCACCACTATTAAACTCTACCGTTAACACAGTTAATCCATTGTTTTGCGTTTCCTGCTGAGAAAACGAATTGCAACTCGAAAGTAGCATGATGATCATAATACCTATTAGTAAAAGGCGTTTATACCTCGTCCACAAGACAAATTCCGCTCCTATCTTGTTTGAAGACAATAACTTCAACTCTATTATATTTCAATTTGTCGTAGACTCTATTATACGCTAATTTCATAGACGTTCCTATTTTAACCTCTTTCAGCAAAGTGTTTTTTGGAGCGAAAGCGAAGCGTCAGCTACAGATGTTTTTTGGAATGAAAGACTGCCACTGGCCTAAAACCTCTATCGAAAGTTACGGAATTAGGCCGAGACATCATTGATCTTCATTCACACTTTACCGATAAAGGTATTATTGGCTTTGCTACTTTCGGGTTTCACTTTACACGCTTAGTTTATGGTGCTGCTTACGCTTGGTCGTAATGTATGCTTCAAAACCTTACCAGAAGCATTGCGCGGCAGTTCAGTTAAAAATTCAATTTCATGTGGCACTTTATATTTTGCAAGCTGCGTCCGACAATAAGCCAATATCGCCTCTTCATCGGAAGACTCCCCTTCCTTCAATACGGCAAACGCTTTCGGAACTTCGCCATACACTTCATGTGGTAAACCTACAACGGCTGCCTCTAAAATTTCTGGCAGTTGATATAAAACCTCTTCTATCTCGATAGGATAAATATTTTCGCCACCTCGAATGATCATATCCTTTTTACGATCTACAATATAGAGATAACCTTCCTCATCAAAACGCCCTAAATCTCCTGAATAGAGCCAGCTATCTTTAATTGTTCTAGCTGTTTCTTCAGGATTACGTAAATAGCCTTTCATTACTTGGGGTCCTTTGATACATATTTCTCCTACCTCACCCGTTGGTACAGTTTCACCAAAGCTATCAACAACACGGACTTCTGTTTGTGCTAAAGGTTTTCCTACCGAACCAATTTTCGTCAAGGCATCGGCATCTAAAAGGGAAGAGGTCGCAGGCGAATTTTCAGTTTGTCCATACAGGTTTTGTACTTTCACATTAGGAAAAGTCTCTTTCACTTGCTTAACAAGTTCATAAGGCATCGGTGCCGCCCCGTAACATAATAAACGTAAATTTTTAAATGTATGTTCCTTAAAATTAGGTGTGTTTAAAATTATTGTATACATTGATGGAACACCAAAGAAAATTGTCGCAGCTGTAGCAGCAAGCTGTTCTAATGTATTTGACGAAGAAAACGCCTCTTCTATAAAAATCGTACCGCCTTTATAAAACATCGGCATCGCAAATACATGAAGACCTGCACAATGAAATAAAGGCGTACAAATAAACATGCGATCCTCATTGCTCATATCCATTGATGACGACCATATATCCGCAGTTGAAACAATATTTTGATGAGTTAGCATTACTCCTTTTGGTTTTCCCGTCGTGCCAGAAGTATACATAACAACAGCAGTATCATGAGGCTCCAATTTGATATCTTTTCTTTGACCTGAATTGTTTTTAATAATGTCTTTCATTTCATTGAGCCCTACAATATGTTGAAATGGATTCGCAATCGTTGTGAGTACATCCTCTAACCTTTCATCATAAATAAGTCCTTTAGCTTCTGAATGATTAAAAATATATTCGACCTCTGGAGCTGCTAATTTTGTATTAATGGGCATGACAACGTAACCCGCTAACTGAACACCGATATAAGCAATTAAAAATAAATCTGAATTGAGCGTGTATATTGCAATTACATCATCTTTTTCAAAGCCTTGCTCTTGTAAGTACGCTGCGAATTTTTCTGCACTTTTATAAAATTCACTATAGGATAGCTCTGTCCCATCGTATATCGTCGCAATCCTTTTTGGTTGTTGCATAGCATAGTTTTGTAAAATGTCTGTCATTAACATCGTCATCATAAGCCCCCCAAATCTTTAATTCATTTCCCTCTTACCGTACAAAATCGCCATAAATTAAATAACACTAATAAAATTCAGAAAATTACAATTATATTTTATCAATCTATGAAAAGGTTGGCAATTTTTCTTCCCATAAAAAAGTTGAGATTCTGAGTGAAAGCCCTGAGGGCCCCAATTGGGAACTGAAATTAACTCCGCGTTATAGTGATGAACGAAAATATGACGAATATGTAACTAAATATACATAAACATTTTACTTTTCTATCAATTTCTGTTAGGTGTATGATATTTGTATAATGATTAGCTTCTTTCAGCAAATGTTTTATGTACCGAAAGCAAAGCGACAGGTACAGGTGCTTTGACACCCGCTGAAAAAAGTTTTAAGAAAGGCCTGATTAAAATGCTGTACGCACTTTTAGGAGATTTACATTCTAATATAGAAGATACGAAGGCAGTTCTAGCCCATATTCAACACACTGCGAAAGATGCAAAAGTATTGGGATTAGGTGATTTATACGAATGTACTGTAAGTAAGAAAAAAGCACAAACAATGTCGGGTTTACCGCTTCAAAAAGCTGCAATAGTGGAAAATGATTTTGAAAGTTTGCTAACGTTCCCCTCTATTCGTGGCAATCAAGAGGAGCGAATTACGCGCGTAACTGGCATCGAACGTTTTAAAGAGCTACCTGAAACAATGGAGATTGATGGTGCTACGCTTATGCATGGCCATCAATTTCAATGGAGTGTGACGTGGCAACCAACATTTCCGCCATTCAAAAAATCGCTCCTTTTCTTCGGACATAGTCATGAATCAGGTCTTTATCATCGCAATAAAAAGTTACGTATTCGTATTCGCTTTGGCGAACCAATCGCATTACAAGAAAAGCAGTATGGCATCAATGTTGGATCAGTTGTCGATCACCGTGAATGGTGTCTCTACGATAGTCATAAACGAACAGTAACATTTATGTGCGCTCCATCTGTTGAGAATGATTAATTTTTTAAATCCTAGGTAAGCCTTACTCTGTAGTTTCGCTAATATACATAGCACTCACAAAAAACGCTAAAGTCGGCTTCGACCCTAGCGTTTTTTAGCTCCATGCTCAACTAGCAATTTTCGCAATCCTTTAAAGCATCCAGTAATTTTTCCATTTCACAAATACGATCGCACATAGTTTTAATCATATTTTGAAGAATCGGTATTAATTCCTGGCAAATACAGAACCTTAAAACATTTTGTGCTAGTCGAACGCCTCCTTGATGATGAACAATCATTTCTCGAAGAAAGTTTATATTAATATTATTAGATACTGGTGGTAAACTCATTGCTTGGAACATAGCCCCGGTAATTTCTTTGTATGCACACATATATTCATACAATTCACATTCCGAATTTTGTACGATACAGCACCTATTTTGTATCGCTTCCAGGCATTCAACAATTTCTGTACTAGTTGCTATTATTTCTAATGCGAGATTTTGCACAAATATATTAGTGGTATATCGTAAAACATTTTCCGACATTCTAATTGCAGCTACTTGATGCGGTAATATTTGCTTAATAAAATTTTCTGAAATACTGCAGGTAATTGTCACATAGGTCATACCCTGCATCATTTTATTGAGGATTCTTTCGTATTCCTCTAAATATGCCTTTGTTACATTACTAAGTACAATTGGTTTAGTCATTAGACACACTCCTTTCAGAGTAATATATGTCCGATAGGTTGTTGTGCGGTAGACAATTGTACCAAATGACCTTTATTGTTTCGTAACAGCAGTTGAAGTTATTTTTAATCATCTTTTTTATATGTATCCAAGCATTTTTGACAAATACATCGCTCTTTAGGTACCGCTTCAAAAATTTCTTTAGGAAAACTTTCTGTCATACACCAGCAATCCTTTTGCCCCTTTACTATCCCACAATGATTTTCTTGCCCACATAACGGACAACGTTTTTCCTTCATTCGTCCACCTCCTTACATGTGCTTATATTTTATAATATAGCGAGATGTTAGTCAGTGAATTTTCTTCATTTCAATCGAGCTTTACGGCATAAATAAGAGAGGAGTACTTCATTTCATACTCCCCCCATAATAATTTATTGGTTTTTCCCATGAATCTCTTGCTTTACTTCTTCAACATCTGTATCACTATATTTTCTCGTACCAACCCCACCGCTTTGGGCTAGCAGTTTTTTCACTTCATTGTAAGATAAACCACTTTCCGCATTTTGTCTTTTTACTTCATTAATATCCGTTCCAGCAGAAGTAAACTGAGTTTCGTTATGATCAGTCATGAAAATCCCTACCTTCTATAATTCATCTGGCTGCAATTCGATCAATTCATCGCCTTCTCGTTCTACTTTTTTATTGAGCTCCTTAACCGGTATAGCATCAACCGTTTGCATATCTTCGTGTAAATCGAAAATACTTATATTATCAGATTCCACCATGTCTGGCTTGTTCTTGCTTGCTAAGTTCATAAACACCTTTTTTTCATGTGGTAAGTTTTCTATGTCCATCATTGCTCACTCCTTTACTAATAGAATGTGCAGTGTTGAACAAATCATGTACCTTTCGTTTTCGAGCTTTTATCGATGCGATGATATTCAGATATTTGAATGACCCGAACATATCTTGTATGCAGCTCATGATACATCCCTCTACTGTCTGTAAAGGATATATATTGATCTCGTTCGCTTCGAACTAATGCCTCTGCTTTTTCTTGTGATTCTATATGGATAAATCTCCTTACATAATGCATTTCATCAAAAAAATAAGTAATTTTAAATTCTTTCATAATAACTCCTCGATTACTGGAAATGGTTTGTTACTGCTTATCCTATCCAACTAACTACAGTTGCTATTCTCATGAAAATATAAAGGTATTTTTTATATCTACGGCATAACCTGTATTAATGCAACCACTTTATAGGAGGTGATGATTTTGATCCATACAGTTAAAGTAGGCGAAACCTTGTCCCAAATAGCTAGAAATTATCGTACACCGTTATCGTCCATAATTGCTGCTAATCCAGGGATAGATCCGAATGTACTTTATATAGGACAACAAATTGTTATTCCTGGATTCCCTAATCCAAATACGATCCCTTATAGAATAGATATTTCTACTGAAAATCGATGGCTACGGTTATATAAGGATAATGTTCTTCAAAAGCAATACCCAATTGCGGTTGGAAGGATGTTACAAGATACACCTACTGGCGATTTTATAATCATTAACAAGGCTCCAAATCCCGGTGGTCCTTTTGGAACAATGTGGATGAGTTTATCTAAAGAGCATTACGGTATTCATGGAACTAATGATCCTAGCTCTATTGGTCATGCTGTTTCACGTGGCTGTATTCGTATGCATAATAAGGATGTCGAAGAGCTTGCAAGCATTGTCCCAATCGGTACTGGAGTTTTTATTCATCCATAAAAAGCCTCCAGACTAAAAACATTCCTAAAATTTTATCGGAATGTTTTTTAGTTTTATCGGAACATTATGTAGATTTATCGGAATGTTTTCCAAATTCATCGGTACATTATGCTGATTTATTGGAATAAAAAAGCAACCTGAAATCAAACCTCAGATTGCCATCGCTTTTAACCTTCACCTCTAGATTGTGCAAGCTTCGATAAATAGTATTGCTCCTCTCTTAGCATATGATCCGCCATTAGAGCTGTAAACGTTCCTAATACTTCTGCACTTAACTCCATTTCCTCTAACTCGCGTAAAAACGTTTTGAATAATTTCATTTCTAGATCTACATCTTGATTAAAGCGAGTTAATGCAGGGAAAGAGTCTATATTTGAACGTAAATATCCTGTAAGCTCCACTGCTTTTAAATAAAACTGTTCAAAATGTTGGGCAAAGGTAGTACTTTTTTGTCTCAATCTTCTTTCTACGCCATCCAAATCGTCATGAATAATACCTGCATGTCCTGAAGCATCTAAAAGCCAGAGTAAGTGATGATGTAGCTCATGAAAGATTGGCGGGACTTCCCCTTTCTTCAGATAGCTAAGTACATTTTGATATTCCTCTAGTTCATTCACCATGTGATTAATAAAGGAAGGTGATAAATGGATATTAATATTTCCCGATAATTGCTTTCGAAGGATATAAAATTTAAATTGCTTTAATTGCGTTACAGCTTCATCGACAGTAAGTGAAAAAGAAGCCGCATTATTGGCATCAATTGAATTCACATAGGTAAGAAGCTGAGAAAATTGATGAATAAATGAACTTGCTCTTTTTATATCCTCTGTTTCCGATGGATACAATGAATCATGAATAAATTGAGAATGGTCTTTTAATATTCTTAGCCAAAACCTATGTTCAAACATCGCATGCTGTAAGTAATTCGACAACCAGTCACATCCCCTTTATGCTCTACGTTCCTCTATTCTATTCTTCTTGAAAACCTAATATTATTGCCAAATGTTCTTTTCGTATAGGATGAAACGCTTCAAGCTATACTACATAATGCGAAATAAATCCAATGACATCCAAAACACTTGAAAATTAGGAGGAGATATACTTGTCCACAAAAAACAATACAGTATCAATTTTCGCCTTAGGTGGCATTAATGAGATTGGTAAAAATATGTATGTAGTACAGGTTGGGAATGATATTTTAATTATCGACTGTGGCGCTAAATTTCCAGACGAAAGCTTATTAGGCATCGATTTAATCATTCCTGACATTACGTACTTACAGGAAAATAAAGAGAAAATTAAAGCATTAATTGTGACACATGGTCACGAGGATCATATTGGCGGTATCCCTTATCTGCTTAAAAAAATAAATGTCCCTATTTATGCTACACGCTTTACGCTTGGGTTAATCCAACTAAAGCTGAAAGAGCATAAGCTTTTAAGAGAGTCAGAATTAATTGAAATTAATTCCGATTCATCTTTAAATTTCGGACAAGTTGATGTTAGTTTCTTTAGAACAAACCATAGTATACCTGATTGCTTAGGTATCGTTATGAATACACCTGAAGGAAATGTTGTACACACTGGCGATTTTAAATTTGATTTAACACCTGTCAATGATCAGTTTGCAGATATTCATAAGATGTCCGAGATTGGATCAGAAGGTGTACTATTACTTATTTCTGAAAGTACAAATGCAGAACGACCTGGTCTAACTCCTTCCGAGAAGCTTGTCGGTAATCATATTGAAGATGCTTTTTTACATGCCGACCGTAAAATTGTTATCTCTACTTTCGCCTCTAATGTTAATCGCATACAGCAAATTGTAAATGCAACGATTGCTACAAATAGAAAGCTTGCATTACTTGGCCGTAGTATGGTGAATGTTGTAGATGTCGCACTTGAGCGAGGCTATTTAGACGTTCCAGAGGATTTGTTAATTGATGCACGCGAAGTGAAATATCTCCCCCCTGAAGAAATTGTTGTACTATGTACGGGAAGTCAGGGAGAGCCATTAGCTGCACTCTCTCGCTTAGCAAGCGGCAATCATCGCGAAGTGAAAATTTTACCTGAGGACACAGTTATTTTAGCTTCATCCCCTATTCCAGGGAATGAGAAAGGTGTTTCACGGATCGTTGATAATTTATTCCAGCTAGGTGCGAAAGTTATTTATGGTTCCTCTAGTCATACAGGTATGCACGTTTCTGGTCATGGTCATCAGGAAGATTTAAAACTGATGCTGACACTAATGAAACCTAAATTTTTCATTCCGATTCATGGTGAATTCCGTATGTTACATCAGCATCGTTTACTAGCTGAGTCCGTTGGTGTCAAAAGAGGACATACGTTTATTATGAAAAACGGGGATGTTGTTGATATTGAAAATTCCATGGCTAGACAAACACGTAAAATTCCTTCAGGGGATACGTATGTCGACGGAATCGGTATCGGTGAAGTCGAAGGAATAGTTTTACGCGATCGTAAACAGCTTTCTGAAGACGGTATGCTTGTCATCGTGATCACACTTAATAAAGTAGATGGTGCTTTTATTTCAGAACCAGATACAATTTCACGAGGCTTTGTTTATGCTAAAGACTTTGAGGCGCTTTTAACGAAAGTAAATATTCTCGTGAAAGAAACGGTAAATGAGCTTCAAGAAGAAAATAAGCAGCAAATACATGTTTTAAAAAGAGAAATCAAAAGAGCTGTCGGTCAGTATCTATTTTCGCAAACAAAAAGAAAACCAATGATTTTACCAATAATCATTGAAATTTAAAAATGTCGGTGTAAAGGCACAAGCCCAAACACCGACATTTTTATCCCGTAAATTGAGGCTGTGATGAATTTATTTATGCTCACCCTTAAAAATTTTATATAACATATGATTGTAAAGATACTGAGCCTGTTGAAACCCATAATGTAAACTTTTTGAATGATGTTCAACTTGCACCGAAACATTGTCAAAATGCTGCGGTAGCCCCTCTACTGCTGTCAGCAACGGCTCTTTACTTTTTAATAAAAGCTGAATCGTATTTAAAGTTTGCACTATTTTATGTTGGATATCTATCATCGGAAGATTAATCGGTATATGGTACAAATGCTGCCATTCTTTATTCATTTTATACCATCTAAGAAAATGTAATAAATAATCGCTTAAAACAATTGTTTCATTTGGAATAATAGCAACGATCTCACTTGCGATACATAGTTCAGTTTCACTCTGATATATATATTTATTGGTGTCCTTCAAATTAGCTTTAGTAAGAATGATGGTTTTAGCTGGTACCGGTACACATTTACAATGTTTTCCAAAGGTAATATTAACTTTTGGTAATTGCTCAATATCACCGTCTAGCATTAACTTTTTTAAATTATCTGCTGTAATGAGAGGTACACCGATGTTTGTAAAATACTTTTTGCTCGGTATTATTTTTCCCTCTTCTATTGTAGCAACCTCATCTAATCGATAACACTTTACCATGCCTGAATCCTCCAATCCTTCACTTAATTAGGTATACTCTAAAACAAGCTACTGAAGAATCAACCACACTGTTTTACACAAGTCTTTCCTCATAATAAAAACCCCTACTAATTATTGTACCATTTTACTATAACATTTTGTCTATTATACCACTATAATGGTATAGGCATTTTTAATGTTTTTCACTAGCTTTTTACATAGAGGTGAATCATATGTCAGACTTTTTAAAGCTAGTAGGCGAACAACTCCGTATTATTAGAGTTTCAAAGGGGCTTAGTCAGGAAGAAGTAGCAGAAAAAACAGGGAAACTAGGTTTTAGTAAAGGACGAATCTCAAACATTGAACATGGGCAATCTAATATCACATTAAGTACTTTAGAAACGCTGATGAAAGCATTAGATATTGCACCTGAGGAGCTTTTTAATTTTCAAAAATTATCTGGTGTCACTGATATTGAAGAAAAGAACATTATGCTCGACATACATCGATCATTATTAAGGGAGCGCAATTTAGACGAGGTGAAATACGTAGTACGTATTACGAATGATTTTTTAAATACTATTGATTCACAATCAAAGAAAAATAGCTCCAATAATCAATAACGTTGGAGCTATTTTAGCGAGCTACAATTTTTTTCTAAAGTTCTACTTAATGTGTAGGGCTTTGGTTGACCCGCTTCGCTCACATTTAATAAATCGCATACGTATGAACAAGTGCCCTATTTTTAATGTGGACTTCTCTATTTGCTTGAATAGAGTAAAATCCCCCTATACAAAAAATCCATTTAGTTTAAAACCAAATGGATCTGTTTATTACATTCCAAATTTTTGACGATAGCCGCATTTTCTACATAGCTCTTCGACTGCTTCCCTACGTGAAAATCCATCGACAATATTATTCGCACGTTCACCTTGAACAATGTCTGTGAAGGATTTCTCGTTCACATTCCCCAAATTAATGACGCCCTCACCGTCAAGACAGCATGGCACTACTGTACCATCCACTAAAATAGCGGCTTGGCTTCTAAGTGCATGGCAAAAGCCTTTTCCTTCATCCTCAGGCTCCAATAAACTTGGCCACTTGAATTCATGATCCTGATTTAAATAAATATTATTAGCAATCTTTACACCTTTACCAGGCTGTACTTTTTCTTCGATGCGATAATCCAGATTATATTCATTTTCTAGAATTTCGAGTGTTTCACGATTTCTTCGTGCCGCGATATCTGTCATATGATCCTTTTGTAAATTCCATAAACGATATGAAATAATCGTATTATAATCTTTTGAATCACGCACAAAGTCTAATATATCCCCTAAGTATTTCTCACGATTTTCCGATCCCTCATGACCGTCGAAACTATGCAATGAAAAATTGATTTGGCGTAAAGCTGGTTTCCCTAATATCTTTTCACGATTCTTTTTAATCAGTGTACCGTTCGTTGTAATATTAACTTTAAAACCTTTCTCATGTGCTGCGTCAAGCAACTGATCAATACGCGGGTGTAAAAGAGGCTCTCCTTTTACGTGCAAATAAATATATTTCGTATGAGGTCGTATTTCATCTAATATTTTATTAAATTGTTCTACTTTAATAAGTCCCTTTGCACGAGCTGTTGGAGGACAAAAGCTACATGCTAAATTACAGACACTCGTTATTTCTATATAAACCTTTTTAAATGTTCTCAACGTTGATTCACCGTTCCAGTTCTTCTTATATTCAAATCCTATTCATTTTAACAAATTTTACGATAAGGAACAGTTTTTCAGTCTCCATCCCTCACATTATTTATCAACTTAGGGCTACATGAACAAGTAAACTTGAGAAAGATTAATAACTTAGTATTAATGCTGAAAATAAGGAGGTGAAAACTATGTCTGACGATAAATTTGATAATGAACGTTCAAAGGAGCCAGCTAAAAATAATATTACCATCCATCTTACTATTAATATTGGCAATACAGATAACCATGTTAAACAAAAGGCTGAAGGTAGAGGACAAATAAATAATGATGTAGGTACTAACGCCAACCAAGGCGACCAAAACGCCAAAAACGGTAGTACTAGAAATGTAAACTCACAATTGGCTGATGGAGACGGCAGAAGTGAAATCGCTGGTGACGATAATGATGAAACTTGGGGATAACAAAGAATAAAAGTAAAGGACAGCTTAGTAATCAACAGCGATATCCATTCATCTTCGAAACATAGTGAAAGTAGTGAAGATGAATCCTCTCCATTGTTAGATGAATATAAAAACGAATAAAACTTATGGGCTCATCACCAAAGTTCTGGATAAAATATATTGAAAGTACGCTATGTTATAAATTGATCTTCGTTACGGCTGGGCGACTCCTCGGGGATCAGCGGTAGAGGAACGAAGGCTAAAACCACCACGTTCTGTGATAACGCCTCCAGGAAGCTGTGCGAAAGCGTAGCGACAGCAACAACAAATGTTTTAACTGTGCGAAAGCGAAGCGTCAGCAACAAAGCGCCCAGTAGGAACGGAAATCAACCCTACATTATGGAAATGAACCTTTATGTAAGACTTTCAAAAATTAAAACTTCTATCTGCTGGAATATTTTATACCAACAGATAGAAGTTTTTTGTTACACATTACGTTTATAGTTTTTTGTCCCATCATATGAATAAAGCATTGGCTTTCCATCCACATATGTTTCTAAATGAACAGGACGACCCCATAGCTGATAAACATAGGGCAAAACGTTCTCTAAATAGTGCGGATCGAGCTCCGTTCCCTCAAAGCCATGCGATAAATAGAGCTCTCCATTGCGAAGGTAATCGCCATTTTTAACGACGATATACGGGAATCCCCCGTTTACACGCATCGATACGAGCTGATCACGTACCATTTCATGATCCTTATCTGTAATACGGTATTCATTCCCCTTTTTCTGGAACAAATAAAGATCCTCTCGCTTAGCTAGATCCTTCGTTAAATAGTTGCGTATAAAGGATATGTCCGACTCTATCTCTCTTACCTCAAACATTTTCTCTCGACCTGAGTTAGGTTGAACGCCTAGCTTTCTCATCTCTTCTGTCGGATGATTATAACGGTTTTCAATATCCTCGAAAATTTTCACACCAAGGTAATAAGGATTAATCGTCGTTTTTGAAGGCTGCACAACACCTGCATTTAATTTCGCATACTCAATCGTTTCAGCTGTTGTTAGCTTGAGCTCACGCATAATACGTTGATGCCAAAAAGAAGCCCAACCCTCATTCATAATTTTTGTCTCTAATTGTGGCCAAAAATAAAGCATTTCCTCACGCATCATCGTTAATATATCTCGCTGCCAGTCCTCGAGCTCTCGACTGTGCTCCTCTAAAAATAGCAATAAATCTTTTTCTGGTTTTGGGGGGAAGTGCTTTATTTTTCGCCTGATCGATTTATACTCTTTTTCCTTTTCATCTAACTTCCATAGATCATCATACGGCGATTTTGATTGAGAAATCTCCTCTTCAAATTCATCCTCCGTATTCCAAGCCAATTTTGGTCGTAAAAGGGATGGGTCGATATGCTCCTGAATCGCTAAAATCGCATCTAAAAACTGCTCGACTTCATCCTTTCCATATTCTCTTTCATAACCAGCTATCCTTTCAGCTGTTGCCGTCATGCTCTCCACCATATCTCTTCTAGTATTGGAGAAGCGTACATTATTCTTAAAGAAATCGCAGTGCGCCAATACATGCGCAATAATTAATTTATTTTGTGTTAACGTATTTGTATCAAGTAAAAATGCATAACATGGGTTTGAGTTAATCACTAGCTCATAGATTTGACTTAGCCCTAAATCATATTGAAGCTTCATTTTATGAAATTGTTTACCGAAGCTCCAATGTGAAAATCGAGTAGGCATACCATATGCGCCAAATGTATAAATAATATCTGCCGGACAAATTTCATAACGCATCGGAAAGAAATCTAAGCCAAAGCTTGAGGCAATTTCTGTAATTTCATCAATCGCTCGTTCAAGCTCTTTCATCTCCACTTTTTAGTCCCCTCCTTTGAACATGGTTTATGATTCATTTTTTTTGAAAAAGCTCTTTAAGGCATCGTATACATCGCCTTTTTTTCTTAAAATATGATACCTAAACTTAGGATCATCTACTTTTTTATAGGTGTACATAAGTGTAGAGAAGCGGTTATGCTGATTGACTTCCCCATATCCAAACATGCTCGATACTTCCATCAACTCTCCCACTAGCTTCAAGCACTTTTCATTATCCATTGATATATTTTCACCATCTGAAAAATGTACTGGATAAATATTGTAGCGAGAAGGATTATACTTTTCCCGAATTAGCTCCAATGCCTTTATATAGGCAGATGAACAAATCGTCCCTCCACTTTCTCCCTTCGTGAAAAATTCTTCTTCTGTCACTACTTTTGCCTCTGTATGATGCGCAATAAACTCAATTTCCACGGTTTCATACTTGGAGCGCAAAAATTTTGTCATCCAAAAGAAGAAGCTCCTAGCACAATATTTTTCGAAAGAACCCATCGAGCCACTTGTATCCATCATGGCAAGAACTACTGCCTTTGATTCAGGTTTTTCCACTTCATCCCACGTTTTAAAACGTAGATCATCATTATGAATCGGCGTAATTTCTGGTTTTCCTTTCATCGCATTACGCTTTAGCGCATTAAGGATGGTGCGCTTTTTATCGACATTTCCCATTAAACCTTTTTTCCTAATATCGTTAAATTCGATTTTTTCCGTTTTAATATCCGCTTTTTCTTTTTGCTGCAGGTTTGGTAGTTCAAGCTCGTTAAATAATACATTTTGAACCTCTTCAATGCTTACTTCAGCTTCATAATAATCATGGCCTGGCTTGTCACCAGCTTCTTTTCCTTTACCATTAGCCTGATTGCCTTTGCTTGCATCACGCGCAACCACATCACCTACATTACTGTCTCCTTGCCCTTGCCCAACATGCTTGGAGTTATCATAGTTATATCGAATTTTATATTCATCAAGTGAACGTATAGGGATTTTTATAACCTCGCGACCATTGGACATGACAATACTTTCTTCACTAACTAAATCAGGTAAATTATTTTTAATAGCATCTTTTACTTTTTCCATATGCCGTTGCTGGTCCTGGTGCCCTTTACGATGGAGGGACCAATTTTCCTGAGAAATGGCAAAACGTTTATTTTCGTTTTCAGTCATTTTTATCCTCACCCATCTATCAAATTCGTTTTTTCTATACTATGCTAGTGATTCACTTTCTTGAACTTTTTTAGAAAAATCAATTACACTTCGTGGTTACTTCACTTATGGCAAAAACTAAGTGAATGAAGATCAATTTCGCCTTGGCGTAATTGTTGTTATTGTTGTTGCTGTCGCTTCGCTTTCGCACAGATAAATCCTTGTTGTTGCTGCCGCTCGCTTTCGCACAAATAAAACCTTGTTGTTGCTGCCACTTCACTTTCGCACAGATAAAACCTTGTTGTTGCTGTCGCTTTGCTTTCGCACAGATAAACTTGTTGTTGCTGTCGCTTCGCTTTCGCACAGATAAAACCTTGTTGCTGCCGCTTCGCTTTCGCACAGATAAAACCTTGTTGCTGTCCCACAGAAATTTGCCACAGGACATAGCGAGTTCCTCTATTTCAGTAGATGTTTGGACACCCACTGAATGAAGATAAAAGGAGTGCCCTTAAATGGACACTCCTATTCACTCCTATCAATAGTCTTATAATTTCCTCTGAATAGGTCAAAATTATTAACGATTTAACAGGCTACCTACGTACTGCAATAATTCATTAGCAGATGTTGGATTATAGCCATGTTCATCAACAAGTCTCGCTACAACTTCATTAATCTTCTTCAGCTGTAATTCATCTGGCATTTTTGAAGATGTTGTAATTTTCACGACATCCTTGAGATCCGCAAATAGTTTCTTCTGTATTGCCTCTCGTAATCTTTCATGAGAATTATAGTCAAAACGCTTACCTTTTCGAGCATAAGCAGAAATACGAATGAGTATCTCTTCACGGAATGCTTTTTTCGCATTTTCCGAAATGCCAATTTGCTCCTCGATAGAGCGCATTAATTTTTCATCTGGATTCATTTCCTCACCAGTCAATGGATCTAAAATTTTATTTTTATTACAAAACGCTTCTACATTATCAAGATAATTATTCATTAATGTTTTTGCAGACTCTTCATATGAATAAACGAAAGCTTTTTGCACTTCGTTCTTCGCAATATCATCATACTCTCTTCGAGCAACTGCAATATAGTTCATATATTTTTCTCGATCTTCCTGAGAAATTGAAGCATGTTGGTCAAGCCCATCTTTTAGTGCACGCAGAACATCTAACGCATTAATGGATGGTACCTCTTTTCGGATAATAGCAGAAGAAATACGATTAATAATATACCGTGGATCAATACCGTTCATGCCTTCGTTCGGAAACTCTTTTTTAAGTTCCTCTAAGTCAACGGAATTAAATCCCTCCACATTTTCTCCGTCGTACAGTCGCATTTTTTTAATAAGATCCACACCTTGTTTTTTCGGTACTTCCAGTCTTGTTAGAACCGAAAAGATTGCTGCGGCCTTTAATGCATGTGGCGCAATATGAACATGGGACATATCGCTCTCTTTAATCATTTTTTCGTAAATCAATTCTTCCTGACTAACTTTTAAGTTATACGGAATCGGCATCACAATAATACGAGAATGTAATGCTTCATTCTTTTTATTTGAAATAAATGAGCGATACTCCGTTTCGTTTGTATGTGCAACAATTAACTCATCTGCACTAATTAACGCAAATCGCCCTGCTTTAAAATTACCTTCCTGCGTTAAAGACAATAAATTCCACAAGAATTTTTCATCAAGTTTTAACATTTCTTGGAATTCCATCATACCTCTGTTTGCCTTATTTAGCTCACCATCAAAACGATAAGCACGAGGATCAGATTCTGAACCAAATTCGCCAATTGTGGAAAAATCGATACTACCTGTTAAATCAGCAATATCTTGCGATTTAGGATCTGATGGTGTAAATGTTCCTATGCCTACACGTTTGTCTTCCGAAAAAGTAATACGTTCAATCATCACATTTTCAATGCGTCCATCATACTCCTTTTCAAGACGCACCGTATTTAAAGGCGATAAACTTCCTTCAATTCGTATACCATACTCCTCGTAAAATTCATTACGCAAATGATGTGGAATTAAATGTAGTGGATCTTCATGCATTGGACATCCTTTAATTGCGAAAACCGCGCCTTCATCTGTTCGCGAAAATTGCTCAAGTCCGCGTTTCAACAAGGTCACTATTGTTGATTTACCACCACTTACTGGTCCCATTAATAACAAAATACGTTTTCTAACATCTAATCTTCGTGCTGCCGGATGGAAATATTCCTCCACCAGTCTTTCAATTGCTGTTTCAAGCCCAAAAATTTCTTGCCCGAAAAATTTGTACATTTTTTGCCCATCGCGTTCCTCTACACCACTACTCTTTATCATATTGTAGACGCGTGAATGGGCTGTTTGAGCGACTTCAGGTCTTTCCTTGATGATGTTTAAGTAATCTGCAAATGTACCTTCCCACTTTAGCCGGTTTTCTTCTTGGCGATAGCTTTTCACTTTATCTAAAATGTTAATAGCCTTCCCTCCATTCAGGGCTTGATTTATAACATAGTATGAAGGAAATGGCATTATGATACCCAATACTTTTTCTTTGTCAAAGTTTCTTCTTATTGCCTTTAATTTTTTCCTGCTGAATAAGGAATTTTATCGCAAAAACAAAAATAACGGATTTAAACATGAACCATTTCACCTGACGCTTTTTAGCCAATTTCCAGGGATTATTTTTTTGAAACTATGCCTGAATATAAGTTAATCTTCGTTACGACTGAGCGACTCCTTGGGGATTAGCAATATAGAGGAACGAAGGCTAAAAGCATCACATCCTGTGATAACGCCTTCGTGACCAACATCCTGTTGCCCCGACGCCCCAGGAAGCTCTGCTCTGTGCGAAAGCGAAGCGACAGCAACAACAAATGTTTTCTGTAGCGAAAGCGAAGCGGCAGCTACAAAGCGCCTAGTCGGAACGGAAATCAACCCTACGCTATGAGCCAGGTTTTTTTCACGAAAATTGCTCATTTTTACCGCTTCGTTTTCCCACAAAAAGTACTGAATGAAGATAAAAAATTCGGTTATTCTAACGTTAGAAAGGAGGTCCTTTATTGAATCGCCATTTTATATTCCTTTTATCATGGATGTTATTATGGAGTTTTACTCTCCCCACTGTTGCGTTCGCAAAAGAAGAACCTACACAAGAAGAAATTGTGCAGCAACGTATGGCCTACTACGTACAATTTGACGAATTACTCATCCCTTGGCATTTCTTAGCAGCCATTGACCAATACGAACGCAATTTGCAATCCGTTCGTAAAGATATTCCGGAACGGGATGGTATTATTTCCATTCAATTTTCTGATGAATATTGGTCAGGCGCTTTAAATCCTGTAAGAGATGATACTCGCCCAGATACTATTAGTTACTTTGGCGGAATGGGGTTAGATGGCAACGGTGATGGAGTTGCCAGTCCAAAGGATGATACCGATACAATATTCTCCATGGCTACTTTTTTAAGCAAATTTGGAACAACTGATGAAGACTTTAAATTAGCTTTATGGGAGTATTACGGAAGTGAACAGGCTGTAAATCAAATCTTCACCATTTCCAAAATGTATAGTCATTTCAAAACAACTGAGCTTGACGATCACACATTCCCAGTCCCTACTAATTATGATTACAGCTATCGAAGTACATGGGGTGCCAATAGGGGCTGGGGTGGACGACGTATTCATGAAGGTACAGATATTTTCGCTAGCTATGGTACTCCAGTGCTCTCTACCTCTTATGGGGTAGTAGAGATAAAGGGCTGGAACCAATTTGGTGGTTGGCGCATAGGCATTCGAGATAATCACAACTCCTATCATTATTATGCCCATCTCGGTAGTTATAATAAGAAAATTAAAGTAGGAGACCTTGTCGAACCTGGAACTGTCCTCGGTACTGTTGGTAGCTCTGGCTACGGTAAAGAAGGAACTTCCGGAAAATTCCCGCCTCATCTTCACTACGGCATTTACAAATTCAATGGACGTACAGAATGGGCATTTGATCCATATCCATCTTTACTACAATGGGAACGACAAGCAAAAAAAGCAAAGCAAAACAGTAATTAAATGTTGCACACAAAAAAGAAGGATAGATAAAATTATCCATCCTTCTTTTTTGCTACATATATCCGGTAATTTCTAAAGCTTCTATGATTTTTTAGCCGAGCTCAGTCGCTAATCTACCACAAGCTTTCTACCTCTGATCTGTCCGTTTCTCCCCTTCAATTTTTAGAACTAGCTTGTTGCTATTTCCCTGAGGGAATTTTCCCAGCTCCGTATCTTTGCCCTGAGCGTCTACAATTCCATAAGTGAATAAGCCACGCATATACTCGTCCAAGAAATAAACATAGCTTTTAAAGGTTGGTTTCGCTCCCCACTCTCGTTTAGCCACATCATCCTTCTGCCATTTAATGACTGCCAGACCTTCATTATTCACTTCATAATAAGCATCGCCAGAGCCGGCGAGATCCAGCGGGAAACGCAATGCTTCTCCTTCTGGAAACGTGTAATAGAAGTAATTATACCCTTCACCAGCATGAAGAGGTGGCACTTCCTCTGTAAGTTTTTCTAGTCCGAGCGCAATATGACGCGCCTTCATGAGATCCCCGTGCATCAGTGTCTCGTATTCTTCCTGACCCGCAGGTGTACGGACAATAACCCGTTTATCTTTGTTATTGTAATAGACATAACCGCCAAGTGTCTCGCTAATGAAACGAATTGGCACATAAGTGCTACCGTTTTTATTTACTACTGCAGCATCTAATTTTATTGTTTCCCATTAACCGTTGCTGTCTTTTTTCCCGCCACAAGCTGTACTTTCTTACTCTTATCTTTATTTTGAATCGTGACGACACCGGTCTTAGGATTATAAGCGAGCACAGGCCATGACGGGTCGCTCAGAGACCTTAGTTTAACCATTGTTCGTCCTTCAACCGTAATAAAGTCATACTCAGCTTTACCGTTGACAAAAAGAGAATTAGAGGAAGCCGCATGTGCTGACGTATTGCCAATAAAGCTCACAAGTATCACGAAGCCTATTATTTTGAAGCATTTGTTCATACCATATCCCTCCTATAATCGCATCGTTTTTCTGAACAATTATAATTCAAACTAAAATATGGATAATAATAGCAACAACTTTATAAAAGCTCATCAGTTAGGTATAAATACATAAAGGCATTAAAAAAACATCAGAATTTCTATTTAGACGTATATATTTAACTATCTATCATTCATAACTAGAAATTGTTATTGTACTAAAAAACCATTTTTAATTTTTTCCATTAAAAGGGCTTATGTATATATCTAATTAGTTATAAAATATATTTGTACTATAACAATTATGATTTCGATTTTTTTACAGTTCTACATTGAAAATGAACAATAAAAGGATGGGAAAAGATGAAGGGAATATATCAGTTTAAAACACTTAAAGCCCGAATTTTAAGTGCATTTCTTTTTTTGATTGTATTAGTTGTTGGTTTTACAGCCTATACGTACATTTCTAATAATAAGATGGAAAAACAAGCAGAAGGTTTAGTGAAAGAAGATTTACAAGTCTTAACAGCAAGTAAAGATTTAGCAATGTCTATGAGTGTTCGTCTCTCTGCAGCTTTAAGTTATGTTGTATCAGGTGATGAAAAATACATAGAAACTTTTAATGAATATCGTAAAATTGCTGAGGAAAGTAATAGTATTGTAGAAAAATACGAAAATACACCTGAACGTGTGGCACTAGTAGAAATGGCACGTACATGGAGCAATCGCGTAAATACCGAAGTATTCGATGTTTATAAAAAAGGGGATAAAGAATTAGCATTAAAAAATTTAACAGCTATCAATAATCTCGTAACCGATGTTCGTCTTGGTTATGAAGAATTGGCCGATAAACGCTCAGTCGCCATTACTAAGGTAGGGGATGACGTAGTATCAACAGGTTTAAGCAATAAAACAGTTGGGCTAATTGTTAGCATTGTATTGACAGTCGCAGGTATCCTAATCGCTATTGTTACTGCTAGCAATATTTCTAAACCTATTACAATTGTCTCAAAGCGCATGAGCGAATTAGCGGATGGTAATCTGCAACATGAACTACTTCCAGTAACTCATCGAGATGAGATTGGTCAATTAATGCTTTCCGCAAATAATATGAATGAAAAGTTAAAGCAAACAATTAGCTCCATTCATACTGTTTCCGAAACAGTAGCAGCTAGTAGCGAAGAACTGGCCCAATCGGCTAATGAAGTACAATCAGGTACAGAGCAAATTACCGTAACTATGCAGGAGCTAGCCTCTGGCACTGAAACACAAGCATCTACTGCAGGTGATTTAGCCGAAACAATGACTTCTTTCCAACGTAGTATTCATGAAACAACACAGGAAGGCATTGAATTAAAAGCGCATTCCAATCTTGTACAAGAACTAACAACTACAGGTAAAGGCTTAATGGTACAATCAACACAACAAATGACAACCATTAATGAAATTGTTTTAGATTCAGTGAAAAAAGTTGAAGGCTTAAATGTGCAGTCTGCGGAAATTTCCAAGCTTGTTTCTGTCATTGATGATATTTCAAATCAAACAAATTTACTAGCCTTAAACGCTGCCATTGAAGCAGCTCGCGCAGGTGAGCACGGAAAAGGTTTTGCAGTTGTAGCCGATGAAGTTCGGAAGCTTGCAGAAGAAGTACAGTATTCTGTCACGGATATTTCAACAATCGTCAACCGAATACAAGGTGAAACTGGCAATGTAACAACCGCTCTACAATCCGGCTACGAGGAAGTAAAAAGAGGAACCGTACAACTAAATCAAACAAATGAAACATTTGAACAAATTTCGGAAGCTGTTGAGGAAATGATTCTTAACATAAATACCATTTCAAGCAATTTAAATAAAGTTGCTCAAAATTCCGAATCCATCAATGTCTCCATCGATGAAATGGCTTCTATTTCACAAGAGTCTGCAGCTGGTGTAGAACAAACAACAGCAACTGTAGAGGAAACAGCTGCTACTATGGAGGAAATTTCAAGGGGTGCAAATCATCTCGCTAGTATGGCCGAAGAACTAAATAGCCAATTACAGCAATTTAAAATTTAAGGTTCAAGGTGGTACCTGATCACTTCAGGGCGATTCTACTTAAAACAGCTATCTCGACATTACGGTCGAGATAGCTGTTTTTACCTTAATACTAATGCCTAACTGGTACCCTTTCCAGCTCATAACGATTGATTATCACGCTGATCTTCTGAAACCATTCCTCACATTGTTCCAGCACTTCTTGATACTCATCCTCTTCTCTTGATAGAGGCTCACTGTTATCCATAAAAACATATTCTAAAATGGGGTAAGATAAATTATCAGTTACAATTTTCAACGTCAACGAAGACATAGTGTCAGACTCAGAGTCCTCGTCATCTAATTCCTCTTCTTCTATATCCGTATCTTCGCCAAGTAATAAACCACTTATGAAGTTATTGCTCGTCCTAGCAATGTACATGTCGTCCTCTACTATAGCTACTTCATATATTTTTTCGAATGGAATTTCTTTTTTTATCAAATCTTCTTCTAAATCTTCTCTACTTGCTAGGATAAGTGTATTTGTAGGTTCATTTAATAATAAAGCACTTAAACAATCATTTGAGATGATGCACTGTGTATGAGGGATAGCCATAAGCTCCTCCTCACTCGCCTCTTTCATTTCATTTAATGTATTAATATAGATAAATCGTTCTTTCACATACCGAAAAATTCCTGCTATTACTAGCCCTAAGCCAATTACAAAATATACCTTACTAAATATAGCCGTTTCGACTGAGTTTGCTAGTAATATATAGATCATCCCAAGAAATAAAATAAAAAAGGTTTTCATCCATCTCCCACCCTCAAAAAGATAATCGATAGGATTATTTCATCCATATTAATTGAAATTTTATTCTAACGATTATCTTTTCATTCTTAATTTCTATAGGAATTATTTGTGCTGCTAGCATCCACATCAAACTTTGAAACGGATTTTTCAAGTTCCTCCGCCATTTTGTTCAGTTTTAAAACAGAATGGAGGATATCTTGATTGTAGCTTTCTTGTTCCATCGTTAGCTCTACAACACTTTCTGTTGCCTTTGCAGCCTTATTCGCAAGCATCGTTGTTTCCACAACTCCTGCTGTAATCTCCTCAGAAAATGCAGACATCTCTTCTGAGGTTACCGAAACTTGTTTTGTATGAGATACTACGCCCTGAATAGATTGGAGAATACTTTCGAATGATTTTCCGGCTTCTTCTACAGCACGTAAACCGTCTTCTACATTTTCAGTGACAACATTCATAGTTTGCACGGTTAAGCTTGTATCCGTATTTATTTTAGAAATCAAGTTTGATATGCTATTCGCCGATTTTTCTGATTGCTCCGCTAGCTTCCTTACTTCTTCAGCTACTACGGCAAAGCCCTTTCCAGATTCACCAGCTCTAGCTGCTTCGATCGCAGCATTTAATGCAAGTAGATTCGTTTGTGAAGCAATATCACGAATCATATTTATAATAAGTGATACTTCATTTGATTGACTCTCTAGTTTTTTTATGGCATTTGCGGATAATTGAACGGATTCATTAATAATATTCATTTGATGAACTACTTTTTCAATATTTCCATTTCCAAGCTCTACATTTTGTAAGCTAATAGATGATAATTGAGATACATTTGAAGAAGCCTCGGCAATTTGTTGAATCCCCTGCGACATTTGCTCTAATGTAGCTGAGCTTTCCTCTGAGTTTTTATACTGTGCATGTGCGCCAGCCGATACTTCCTGGATGGAGGCTGAAATATGACTAATTGCTTCATGTGCCTTTTCACTACTTTTTGCTACTCCGTTCGTCGTATCGATTAACTGCTTAGAGCCAGAATTGATTCCAATAATAATATTTTGCAGGTCCAACACCATTTGTTGGAATGCATTTGTTAAAACACCAATTTCATCTTTTCGATCTGTTTCTATTTTTACTGTTAAATCACCATTACCAACTTGCTTTACTTGTGATGTTAATTTTCTTATTGGCTTCGTTAAATAATCTGTAAAGAAATAAACAATGCCGATTCCTACTATTAATACTATTAGCGTAATCAATATAATTTTCATTTGACTCGCATTCATGGCCGTATAGACTTCTGTGGCATCTATATCTGCCCCTACTAAGCCTATAACTTCACCAGCATCATTTTTTATCGGTGCATATATGGCAAGTACAGCGCCGTATTGTGAATCATTTGATAACTGAAATTGTATTTGCCCTGTTTCAAATACTTGCTTCATTTTAGGATAAGATTCTGGTGATTCCTCCTCAACCCCAATCGTTGAATCCTCACTCGGTACACTATCTACCATATAATAGTAGTCATATCCCTCACCATTTTTTATCCGAGTCATCGAATATAAACTAGATACTTTATGAAGCTCTTTAACAGAGCTTAATTCTTTTTGTAATTCATAATAAAAGTCATCTTTTTTTGCATCAATTTCTAATTTTTGATAGCCTTTAACATCTATCTTTGAGATTGCTTGATCCATCATATTTTTATTTTGCTCACCAACTGTCTCTTTCACCAGCTCCAATGACGAACGATAAATAAAAAAGCTAATCAGTAAACACGAAACAACAAGTAAAATAGAAAATACCATTAACATTTTAATTTTTAAGCTACTTCTCATCGTTGAACTCCTTTAAACTTTTTTTCTATGTGAATGCTTACTGTAAAATTTTAAATTTTAGTAGCAATAAATTTTACAATATTTTCCCTACTCCAATGTTGGTATTTTCGAAACATTCGAATTTACTTGCTAAAACTAGCTAGAATTGGTCATTTTTGAGTATTATTTTCTGCATAAAAAAAACACAAGAGCATGAAATTTCCATACTTTCGTGTCAGCTTGTCGACATAAAAATAACTATAAAATAATGTAAATCAATAAGCAAAGATTGATTTCTACTCCGAGTTAACGCTTTCCACGCAAGATAATCCTGCAGAAGTCTACGCATTGCTTTCGCTACAAAAGACATTTCCTTAAAAAAGTTAAAACAGCTACAACACAATATTGTAGCTGTTACTATAATTTAAAATAATCAATTACCCCTAAATGATTATTCATATTAAAAATACTTATCCGTTTAGTGTCATAACTAAAACTGCCGGTATAAATGACACAGCAAACATACTCGCATACCACATCGATGTACGGCGTAATGAAAAACGAACTTGTTTCTTTTCTGCATAAAAAATGTCTATCATAATTGCAGCAACAACAAGTGGGATAGTAACACATGCGATAGCAACTAATAAAATTTTTAAACTGAACATAAAAGCACCCCTCTGTTCGTGAACATTTATTTTCCATCTTTGTGACAACTTTATGTCAATTTCAGTGTACACAATTCCGTCACAAAATGTCAACTACATTCGACTAAGAAAAATGTGCTTTTTGCAGAAAATTTTCGACTTATCATAGATATTTACGTAAAATCCTTCATAAATAAAGCAGCTGCAAAATTGCAGCTGCTTTATTTATGAGTAATTCATTGGCTATTCACTTAAATTTCCACTTGACTAAAATCAATAGAACGTTCCAGACTTCACGCTTCTTTTTAATCAATAATATATTTTAGTTCGAGCCATTTTAGTCTCTATATTTATATGTTAACCCTCTTAAAAAATTCCTTACAAAGCGATCGCCACATTCTTTATAGTTACGATGGCTTGGATTTCTTAAAATGGCACCTAATTCGCCTTTCGAGACGTTAACGCCACCATCATATAAAATATCGAGCATCTCCTCACTCGTTAAGGCTAACGCTATCTTCACTTTCTTTAATAGCATATTATTAGGACTTTCTTTTCCTGAAACAGGGGGTGGTCCTTCTGGCTGACCAGGTTTAGGCTTTTGCGGACCTCGTTTAAATGTAATAAATCCATTTAAAAAAGCCTCTACCATTTTATTATTACATTTGATGTATTCTTCTGGTGCTTCTTCCTCATCATTTACTTTAATAAGCATGTTCAATACTTCTTCCTTCGTAAAGTCCATACCGCCTAGCTTAAAAATTTCAACCATATCTTTATTTTTGATATCTAATGCATATCTTAAACGAATTAAAATATCATTGTTCGTCATTTAAAAAACCTCCATTTTAACTGTAAAGCGCTCCTAACAATCGTATCTTCAAGATTGTAGCATTACTTTATTATAGCAGAGACATTCACAATTTTAGCTAGCTTTCCAAAAGTTACTTTACTATAGTATTTAGAATGCGCATTTTACTTTTTTAAATGTATGATTAGCCAACTCTCGACCATTCTAATCACAAGGAGGTGAGAAAAATGGCTAATCGTAGTTCAAATAAACTTCTAGTTCCTGGTGTACATGAAGCTGTTACTCAATTGAAGTATGAAATCGCACAAGAATTTAATGTACAATTAGGGCCAGAAGCCTCTTCTCGTGCAAACGGTTCAGTCGGAGGAGAAATTACAAAACGCCTCGTAGAAATGGCTGAAAAACGTTCAAAAGGTTTATTATAATAATAAATATCCAAAAGAACGAATCCCTTTTATTTAATTGGAATTCGTTCTTTCATGTTTTTGCTATTACATCATTCTACCCGTCCATCTCAATCAACATTGTTTGATTCGAAGTTATCAAGCAATGTACGCACTTCATCTGTTGATTTCGTGTTCATCAATTGATTTCTTAATTCACCAGCTCCACGGAATCCTTTGACATAAATTTTGAAAAAGCGATGAAGCCCAGAGATTGAACGTGGTAGTACTTCCGCATATTGATCTTGAAGATCCAGCTGAAGTCTTAAAAGATCAAGGTACTCTTTACTGCTATGCTCTTTTGGCTCTTTTTCAAAAGCAAAAGGATTTTTAAAAATACCTCGCCCGATCATAACACCATCAATACCATATTGTTCAGCAAGCTTCAGCCCAGTTTGACGGTCAGGAATGTCTCCATTGATTGTTAGTAGTGTATTTGGTGCGATACGGTCACGTAATTTTTTGATTTCCGGAATTAGCTCCCAATGTGCATCTACTTGGCTCATTTCCTTTCTTGTACGTAAATGAATAGAAAGGTTCGCAATATCCTGTTGTAAAATATGCGTCAGCCACTCCTCCCACTCATTTACCTCTTTAAAGCCAAGTCGTGTCTTCACGCTGACAGGTAGCCCTCCTGCTTTTGCTGCTTGAATAAGCTCGGCCGCAACGTCTGGACGCAGAATAAGGCCACTGCCTTTCCCTCTCGATGCCACATTCGGGACAGGACAGCCCATATTAATATCGATGCCTTTAAAACCTAGCTCCGCCACGCCAATACTCATTTGACGGAAATATTCGGGATTATCCCCCCAAATATGCGCCACCATTGGCTGTTCATCTTCTGTAAAAATCAAACGGCCACGCACACTTTTCATGCCCTCTGGATGACAATAGCTATCTGAGTTTGTAAACTCTGTGAAAAATACGTCCGGTTTACCGGCTTCACTTACTACATGACGAAAAACAACATCCGTCACATCTTCCATTGGTGCAAGTACAAAAAATGGTCGTGGTAAATCACGCCAAAAATTATCTATCATTTCAAACTCAATTCCTCTCAATATGGATACAACTTTAAGCTCTCGATCAAAAAAATATGAAGCAAATGTTCCACTTCTTTTTACACTTATATCATGCTCAATAACTGATTATCAAACACAAAAATCGGCAATGTTTATTTTAACGAAAAAAGCAGATGGTATAGATTTTTTCTATATCAACTGCTTTTCTATTATACTAACTCCAACCAAGCGACCGCTTCACAATGCGTCGAATGCGGGAACATATCCACAGGTTGAATCTCCTGTGTTTGATAACCCCCATCCTCCAAAATTCGAAGGTCACGTGCTAGTGTAGCTGGATTACAGGACACATAAACAACACGCTTAGGACGTTGCACTAAAATCGTCTGAAGAAGCGCCTCATCACAGCCTTTGCGTGGTGGGTCAACTACTAAAACATCCGCTTCTTTGCCTTCCTTATACCAACGTGGAATGACTTCTTCTGCTGGCCCGGCCTCGAAATACGTATTTGTAAACCCATTTAGTGCTGCATTGCGTTTTGCATCTTCAATCGCTTGCGGGACAATTTCAACACCCATAACAGCCTTTGCTTGTTGTGCAAGGAATAGTGAAATTGTGCCGATACCACAGTAAGCATCGATTACTCGTTCATCACCTTGTAAGTTAGCGTAGTCTAATGCTTGTTTGTATAGAACTTCCGTTTGCTCAGGGTTTACTTGATAAAATGAACGGGCTGATATTTCAAAGCGAACATCGCCAATTGTATCAATAATAACGTCCTTGCCCCACAGGTTTACGGTTTCATCACCGAAAATAACGTTCGTTTTGTCGCTATTAACGTTTTGCATAATAGATGTGACATTCGGGACAAGCTTCTGGATTGTCGCAACAGCAGCATCTTTTTGCGGGAATTTTTTCTTTTTAGTTACGAGAACAACCATCACTTCACCAGTTGCTCGTGCCTTACGAACAACTACGTGGCGCAGCATTCCCTCATGCGATAATTCGTTGTATGGTCGAACACCGATTGCCGCTAGTTCCTTTTTCAAACCTACAAGAATAGCGTCCGCTTCTCCTGTCTGAATTAAGCATCGCTCCATATCCACAATGCTATGAGACTTCGTTTTGTAGAAACCAGCAATTGCTTGTCCTGCTTCATTTGAGGAGAAAGGTATTTGCGCTTTATTACGATAATGCCAAGGTTCTTCCATGCCCTTCACTGGTAGAACAGGCGCATCAATTTTACCAATGCGCTGCATGACATTACGCACCATGTTTTCTTTCCATTTTAACTGTCCTTCATAAGACAGGTGCTGTAATTGGCAGCCGCCACATTGTTTAAAATATTCACAAGGCGCATCAACACGATCTGATGATGGTTCGAGTATTTCTACGACCTTTGCGAAGCCGTAGTTTTTTAACGTTTTTACAACATGTACTTCCGCCGTTTCACTAGGAAGTGCACCTTGGATAAATAACGGATAGCCATCAACCTTTGCGACGCCATTTCCATCATGTGTTAAATCTTCTATATAAACTGTTAGTCGGTCATTCTTTTTCACGGGTGCTGACATTCGTACATCCTCCATTTCAATCTCTATATTGTAGCATGTTGAGGCGGATGAAAAAAGAACTTGGCTTCATATTGACGGCTCAAATGTTTTCGGCGACTGATCAGGTTAGACAAGATTGGGAACCGCTCTCTCTTCAAACTGATCACCTTTCCACGAGTAGAAAAAAGAGCCGCTATTCGCGACTCTTCCCCTCTTTCCTTACTGTATGGTAATCTCTAGGTGCCCACCAGAAAGCAGCGACTACACCTAGGATGACGACTATAAATGGTGCATAAAAAATCAAAAAACTTGTCATAGTTGTATCCCTCCTATGCGTGATTGTCTTCTTTTCCTGTCACATAATTTTTGTTGAAAAGGAATAGCTTCAACAACAAGAACAGTGATGGAATAAGCAGACATAGTCCCAAAACAAACGCAATGACGAGCGCAATTGCCATTTGTGTACTTGTAAAGCTATCGTAAATTGTTAAATATGGATACAGTAAATATGGGTATTGGGCAATTCCATATGCAAAGAATGCCACTGCAAATTGGGCAATCAATAAACTAACCGCTAGACCATAATTTTTTCGCATCCATATTAACACTACAGTAATAATAAACAGCACCGCAGAAATGGCAAACATCCACCATAAATTAACCATGTTATTGTAACTTTCAGGGTTAATGAATTTCATTTCGTACATAATGCCGAGCGCACTCACCATTAATGGTATCGCCCAAGCAAGCGCGTATTTTCGCATTAAATTTGTAGCTTCTCGATCCTTTGCTTTATGTGCATACCAAGTTAAAAACACGGCTGAAATATAAAGTACCGCAGCAATGCTCAGCACGACAATACTCCAAGCAAACGGACTCATATACAACTTCCAATAATTCAAGACCGGTTGCCCATCAATAAGATCAACATAGCCACCCGCAGCAATCGCGAATACAACAGAGAGTGAGGCAGGAATGAGTAATCCTGCTATACCATATGTCAACGTGTAACCAATATGCCCACGTGCGCCATATGATTCAAATGCATAGTAGGAGCCTCGTATTGCAAGAAGCACTAGCGAAATACTAACTGGAACAAGTAAAATCGTTCCATAATAGAAAGCTGTTTGTGGGAAAAATCCAACAATCCCGACAAAAAAGAATACTAAAAAGACATTCGTTACTTCCCAAACTGGTGATAAATAACGTTTAATAATATTCGTTAAAATGTGATTTTTTCCGATGAGTAGGCTGTAGGCATTAAAAAAGCCTGCACCAAAATCGATTGAAGCTACAATGACATAACCAAATAGGAAAATCCATAAAACTGAAATACCTAAAATCTCTAATGTCATAAGATGTCACCGCCTTTTTCATCATGGCGATCTTCTATTTCACGCTCAATTGGATTCTTTTTGAACATGCGAACCAACACTACGATACTTCCTACTGCTAATACCGCATATACACCAGTAAACAATAGCATCATTAAGTCTACATGATCACTCGTTGTGGCCCCTTCTGGTGTTCGCATTAATCCATATAAGATCCAAGGCTGTCGTCCCACTTCGGCAAGCCACCATCCTGCTTCAATTGCAATAATGGAAAGTGGTCCACCTGCAACAACAATCCATCTAAACCAACGTCTATGAATAAACTGCCAATCACGTGCTTTCCCGGTTACATAAAGCAATGAAACGAGTGCCATGAACATGCCAATAAACACCATGAGGTCAAACAGATAATGAATATACAGCGGTGGTCGATCTTCTTTAGCAAATTGATCTAAACCAATTACCTCTGCATTTGGATTATTATGTGCTAAAACACTTAAAGCATAAGGTACTTTAATAGCATATTTTACTTCTTCACCATCTAATACACCCAATAGTATAAGAGAAGCTTTATCTCCCGTTTCAAAGTGCCACTCAGCTGCAGCTAATTTTTCTGGTTGATATTCAGCTAAATATTTTCCTGAAAAGTCTCCAATAATCGCTGCTGCAATAGAGAAAATCAGACCAATCTTCATAAGTAGGTATAAAGATTTTTTATGGTATACATGCTTAGAACCTCTAAGTAGACGGTATCCTGCAATGGATGCTAACACAAATGCGGCCGTCATGTAGGCTGTAACGAGTACATGTGCTACCTTTGTCGGCATCGCTGGATTAAACATCGCTAAAAAAGGTTGAATATTTACAAGCTGTCCGTCCACAATGTCAAATCCTTGTGGTGCATTCATAAACGCATTGACAATTGTAATAAACACAGCTGACATTGATGCACCGACAGCAACCGGAATTAATAGTAGCATATGCTTTTTCTGACTATCGAAGCGATCCCAAGTATATAAGTAGATGCCTAGGAAGATGGCTTCAAAGAAAAAGGCAAACGTTTCCAAGAAAAGTGGTAATGCAATCGTTTGGCCAGCAAGCTGCATAAAATTCGGCCATAGTAAAGACAACTGTAAGCCAATTGCTGTCCCTGTTACAACTCCGACGGCAACTGTTATAACAAAGCCGCGCGCCCAACGTCTTGCCATTAAAATATAGTGCTCATCATTCTTTTTATACCCAGTCCATTGTGCGATCATAATCATTAATGGGACACCAACCCCAATCGTTGCATAAATAATATGGAACGATAAAGTTAGCTCCGTTAATGCTCTACTCCAAAAGACTGCTGATTCATTCACCATTTCATTGCCCCCCTAACCTCCAAATATTCTTCCAAGTATGGAAAGTAGCATGATAATTGCAACACCAAAGCTTAGCCAAATGAGCTTTCTTTCCTGTGACTTATACAACGGCAACACTCCCTTTCCCTTATCCATACCCCCATTTTCCACTATTGCAACGAAAAAAACCTTTATAATGGACCGGAATTTCGGCCTATTATAAAGGTTTCAAATTTTGTTCAAGTATTATACTCACATTTGCCAAACATTTTTCTTAATTCATTCACAATACCATTTAAAGGATGGGCATATACGCATATGTGGTGTTTAATCCATTAATACCCATAACAAAAGGATTTCTTTTAACTTCAATAGAACTATTTTTTATGTTTATTGTACACGGTCTTCTTCACGAATATCTGCTAGTGGGACAAAAATTTCAATATGACGCTTTAAGTTTTCAAATGTTGCAGGCGCGTCACCACCATATTCACCATCTAAGTTTAAATGAATTTCATCTTCAGTAGATACTTTGACGACACTTGCTTTTTTATAAATTACACGATCATCATTTAAATGCTCGCCTCTTAATGCCATTGCAGCAAGCTGAATAAATTCAGGCAGGTTTACTTTTTTCAATACGATTAAAGTAAAGTAGCCATCATTAATACTTGCGTCTGGTGCAAGCTTTTCAAAGCCTCCCACCGAATTTGTTAAGCCACATAAAAACATCATGGCATCCCCATCAAACACTTCGCCATCGTATTCAATACGCATGTGAGAAGCTTTAATCGATGGGATCATTTCCACTGCTTTTAAGTAGTAAGCTAACTGCCCTAGCATTGTTTTCATTTTACTTGGCACTTCATAAGTTAATTCTGTAATACGTCCGCCAGCAGCAATATTGATGAAATAGCGTTCCCCATTTAATAAACCAACATCTACTGGTAACGATTCACCTTTAATAATAATGTCAACGGCAGCTTCAATATTTCGAGGAATGTGCACGGCACGGGCAAAGTCATTCGTTGTACCCATCGGAATTAGACCTACTTTCGGCCGGTTCTCAAATGGACTTACACCTGCAACAACTTCATTTAATGTGCCATCTCCACCAACTGCAATAATTATATCAAAGCCACGTTCTACTGCATTTTTTGCAGCAATGGTCGCATCGCCTTCACAGGTTGTTGCGTGACAAGATGTCTCATAGCCTGCTACCTCTAATTTTGCCAATACTTCTGGTAGATGCTTTTTAAACACTTCACGCCCAGATGTAGGATTATAAATGATTCTTGCTCGTTTCATAACATACCTTCCTGCTTCATAAGATTCTATTTCTTTCAACGAATTATTCTTTTAAATGTTGCATTGAAGTCAACAAGAGCAAGGCATGTCCTCATTTTTCTGACATGCAGCCTTGTGATTTACAATTATTGCAATGCAGCTGTTACTTGCTTTTTAAAATCCTCGTAAACATATGTCCAATATGATTTATTCGTCATATTCTCTTCACGAATTTCTGCATATAGCGCTTTTTGTGCATCTTCAAATGTAGGATCTTCTTTATCAGGTAAAGTAGCTCGTTTACTTACTACTAATTCCTGTAATTCTGGTGCTCGTGGTCCCCATTTTCCTACAACCTGACCAGCATCATCTAATAGAATATAAACCGGAATTGCACGGCCACCGTTTGTTAAATAACGATCAATCAAATCTGTATCCGCATCACGTAATACTGCGCGCATGTCTAGTTCTGCTGCCTCTGCAACTCGGCGAATGATTGGATTGTTTAACATTGCGTCCCCGCACCAGTCCTCAGTAATTGTTAAAATTTTTAGTTGATTGTTCTTCAATAGTTCGATAAAGCCATCGTTTATTGGCACTTCGAAACCATCATAAATACGGAAGCTTTCCTCTTTTAATGTCGTCATATGATCCATATATTGTTGAATTGAAATCGCATCATTGAAATATTGTTGTTCCGTTTTCATTGATAGACCTCCTAAAGTTTTATCATGTTCTTCTATATTTTGCTATGAATACTCCATTTAGACAACTATAAAGTGCTAATTTGGTATTTTTTAGTTCTTTTCTCCATAAATTCGAGTTTATTTCCGTTCCTGCTGAGCTTTTAAATCTCCCAGCCTCTACTCAAAAAAAGCCTTTTTATTGTTATAGATGCCCCTAAAGATTCTTTAGTATGTATTAATTTTTATTTATAAAAGGCCAAGAAAGCAAATTTGCTCTCTTGACCTTCCGTTGCAATTACAATTAACGTTTTGCAATTTCTTGTTGTAATAATTTATTGACCATAGGTGGGTTCGCTTGACCTTTAGTTGCTTTCATAATTTGACCAACTAAGAAGCCGATAGCGCGATCCTTACCGTTTTTGAAGTCTTCGATCGATTGTGCATTGTTGTCTAGAACTTCTGTAACGATAGCAAGTAATGCACCTTCATCAGAAATTTGAACTAAACCTTTTGCTTTAACGATTTCTCCAGCAGAACCGCCATTTTCTACTAATTCAGCAAATACCTTTTTACCGATTTTAGAAGAAATTGTACCGTCAGTGATTAATTTCACCATTTCCGCAAGGTTTTCTGGCGTTAATGCAGTATCTTTAAGGTCTTTTTGTTCTGCATTTAAGTATGCAGAAACATCACCCATAAGCCAGTTTGCTGAAAGTTTTGCATCCGCATCTTTAGCTACCATCGCCTCGAAGAAGTCTGAGATTTCTTTTGAAATAACAAGAACTCCTGCATCATATGGCGTTAAGCCTAATTCTTCAACATAGCGTTTTTTACGAGCATCTGGAAGCTCTGGAATTTCTGATTTTACTCGCTCTAACCATTCATCATCGATTGATAGGCGAACTAAATCTGGCTCTGGGAAGTAACGATAATCGTCTGTTCCTTCTTTTACACGCATAAGAATTGTTTTACCTGTTTTTTCATCGAAACGGCGAGTCTCTTGCTCAATTACCCCACCTGAAAGAAGGACATCAGCTTGGCGTAATTCCTCGTGCTCTAAACCACGGCGAACATAGTTGAAAGAGTTAAGGTTTTTAAGCTCTGTTTTTGTACCAAATTCTTCTCGACCATATGGACGAAGTGAAATGTTGGCGTCACAACGAAGTGAACCTTCTTCCATTTTACAGTCCGATACATCTGAATATTGGATGATTGATTTTATTTTTTCAAGATACGCATACGCTTCGTTTGGCGTGCGAATATCTGGCTCAGAAACGATTTCTACAAGTGGTGTACCTTGACGGTTAAAGTCAACTAAAGAGTGGTCTCCACTGTGAGACAGTTTACCAGCATCTTCTTCCATATGAAGACGTGTAATACCAATACGTTTTGTATAACCATCTACTTCAATATCAACCCAGCCGTTTTTACCGATTGGTTTATCGAATTGAGAAATTTGATAAGCTTTCGGATTATCAGGATAGAAGTAGTTTTTACGGTCAAATTTTGTTTCTTGTTCGATTTCCATGTTTAGTGCAAGTGCTGCACGCATTGCGAAATCTACAACATTTTTATTAAGTACAGGTAGGACCCCAGGATAGCCTAGGTCGATAACTGTAGTATTTGTATTTGGTTCAGCACCGAAGTGAGCTGGTGCTGGTGAGAAGATTTTTGAGTTCGTTTTTAACTCAACGTGTACTTCTAAACCAATGACTGTTTCAAAGTTCATGTTATTTTCCCTCCCAAATTTGAGGAACTTGTTTATGGAACTCCGTTGCTTGTTCAAAAGCATGAGCTACACGGTAAATTGTTGCTTCATCGAAATATTTACCGATAATTTGTAAGCCTAGTGGTAGACCATTTTCAATTCCACATGGGATTGAGATGGCTGGTACACCAGCTAAGTTCATAGGAATCGTTAAAATATCATTTGCATACATCGTCATTGGATCATCAACGTTTTCACCAATTTTAAATGCTGGTGTAGGAGCAGTTGGTCCAATGATTACGTCAAAGTCTTCGAATACTTTGTCGTAGTCTGCTTTGATAAGTGTACGTGCTTGTTGAGCTTTTTTATAGTAAGCATCATACGTACCTGCACTTAGCGAGTAAGTACCAAGCATGATACGACGTTTTACTTCATCGCCAAAGCCTTGTGCACGTGTTTCTTTATAAAGGTCCATCAAATTATCAACGTTTTCTGCACGGAAACCATAACGGATACCGTCAAAACGAGAAAGGTTAGAAGACGCTTCAGAAGAAGAAAGAATATAGTATGCTGCAAGTGCATATTTCGAGTGAGGAAGTGATACTTCTTCTACTGTAGCACCTAGGCCTTTTAATACTTCTAATGCATCAAGCACTGATTGACGTGCTGCTTCGCCAACACCTTCACCAAGGAATTCTTTTGGCACAGCGATACGTAAACCTTTTACGTCACCAGTAAGTGCTGCTGCGTAGTTTGGTACTTCTACGTCTGCAGAAGTTGAATCGTTTGCATCTAATCCTGCGATTGCTTCAAGTAAAAGAGCATTGTCTTCAACATTACGTGTAATTGGTCCGATTTGATCTAAAGAAGATGCAAATGCAACTAGACCAAAACGAGATACACGGCCATATGTAGGCTTCATTCCTACAACACCGCAATAAGCAGCTGGTTGACGGATTGAACCACCTGTATCAGAACCAAGTGAGAATGGTACTTCACCTGCTGCAACTGCTGCTGCAGATGCACCTGAAGATCCACCTGGTACGTGGTTTAAGTTCCATGGATTTTTTGTTGTTTTATAGTATGAGTTTTCATTTGAAGAACCCATTGCAAACTCGTCCATGTTTAATTTACCGATAGTGACCATACCTGCGTCACGTAGCTTTTTAACTACTGTTGCATCGTAAATTGGCATAAAGCCTTCTAAAATTTTAGAAGCACAAGTTGTTTCTAAGCCTTCTGTCACGATGTTGTCTTTAACACCGATAGGAAGACCGAAAAGTGGTCCACGCTCTTCAAATGGCACTTTATCCATTTCAGCTGCTTGTGCAGTTGCTTTTTCTTCGTTTGAAGCAAGGAAAGCTTGTACATCGCCGTCAAGCTTCGCCACACGTTCGAATGCTTCTTTTGTTAAATCAGCGATTGTTAAGTTACCCGCTTTAATATCAGCTTGTAGCTCCTTCGCTGAACGTTCAAATAACGTCATGAGGAATCCTCCTATGTTTTAGTATTACATGATAGCTGGTACTTTTACTTGACCATCTTCTTGTTCTTTTACGTTTAACATCATTACTTCACGGTCTAAACCTTTTGTTGCCACATCTTCACGCATTACGTTTACTAGTGGTAAAACGTGAGTTGTTGGTTCAACATTCGTTGTATCTAACTCGTTTAGTTGCTCTGCGAAGTCAGTAATTTTACCAAGCTGTTCAGCAAATTTCTCTGCTTCCTCTTCCGTAATTGCAAGACGTGCTAAGTTTGCCACGTGCTTAACTTCTTCTTTTGTTAATTTTGCCATTTTTCACACCTCCGAATACTCATTCAATTCATTGCTTTTGTCGATAACAATAGGGTTGAATAAAGTTAACCATGCAAATAATCATAACATTTTTCATATTAAAAATCACAACTTTCACCAAAAATAAAGAAACTTTCACTACTATGACGAAGTGTCGTCTTTATGGACTGTTTTTAGAGTCCTCCATTAAGACTTTGCTCTTTGTGAGCGGAGCATCGATCGCGTTGTTGTGCTTTCTTATGTATCCGTCACTTTGAGGAGTCTATCCATTTTTGCTTTTCTATCCATCATTTCGGTGAGGTTTTCCTTCACTTCGGGGAGCTTTCCGTCGTTCCAAGGATTCTTTCCGTCGCTTTCAACTCATATTCATCCCATAAAAAAATATAGTCAGCACAAGGCTGACTATATTTCTAATAGATATGGACGTATGGTTCTTTTTCGTTGGCATTCTTTACGATCAATGCCTCTGGACCGTTAATTGAGGTGATACTTACTTCAACATGAATATTATCAAATTGTTTGATCAGGACACCTGTTAAATATTGAGTGAATCCAATAATTTCAGGTTTACTAAAGAATTGGATGGGCACTTCAATCGATAATTTTTGAATTTTTTTGTTTTGGTAGAAGCCTGTTCCTACTACACTAGTATAGTTTGAAAAATACTTATCTACATCTTGTTTAAAATTCTCAAAGTTTTTGCTGTCATCACGGTATACATCCTGTGATTCACTCGTTGGGAACAGAATATATTCTTCATCCACAGCTTTCCAATCAGATACTTCGTTTTGTCCAGCTTTAGCTACGCCATAGTTAAAATATGTTCCTGGAACAATATCATTGCGCGCTTTTTGTTTAAATAAGCCTACTACTATCGGTACATCTTTCAATTCATCACGGGTTCTTAGACGAGACACAATTTCTGAGGCCATCTTCTTCCCTTGCTCAATCAGTTCTGCCTCCGAAATTGGTTTCTCATAGTATTCCCCATACTTTTCTTTTTGATAGTAATAAATAGAGTTTAAGGCAAGTCCTATCGAAATACCACTTAATTTTACTTTGTTATCACTAGTTTTTGTTAAATAATTTTGCTCAACAATATGTGATAAATAGATTGGAGCCTTTTCTGCACGTTCCTCTGCAGGCATTGAGTCCGTCGTCGGAGGATTTAAGCCGTCTTTCTCTTGTGAACTTCGGGCAAGCCAATTTTCCACTGTATTTTCCGCTAAATATTGCCCCTCTTGGAAGAAATAGTTTTCTGTGTCAAACTCATTTTGAGAAAGACGCATTAAACCTGTTTCAACTTCCTTCATATCATATTTTGTATAAATATTCGAAACTACTAATCCCCTACTAGCACTTTGTTTATAGGGTGTTAGCGTTCTATAATATGATTTATCAATCTGTAAGCTTGGAATAATTGTTGTTTCCGCTTTTTCCTGTTGCGTCTCCTGTGTTAGCTCTGTCTCCTTCTTATCAGAAGGCACACAGCCGACTAGCATTGCAGCAGCGATAATTGCTGGAATGAGTCGAAATGACTTCATTATTTTAGTACTCCTTTACTGATGTTCAGATTTTGCTTGACGAATTGTTCGTACCTATCTGTGGAAAGGACGAACAATTCATCTTTCTTTACTATAATATTTAGATCATCACCATAACGTGTGATTGATTTCCGTTCCAACTGGGCGCTTTGTAGCTGCCGCTTTGCTTTCGCTACAGAGCAAAGCTTCCTGGTGACGTCCAGTCTCCACTCCAATCAATTTATAAAGTATGCATTTAAACAAATGCCATCCTCAACTTTTGGTGATGAACCTGATAGTATCCATTATTGGGCAAGGTTAAATTGTTCGATCAGGCGATCTTCATTCCAAACTTCAATACCTAACTGCTCGGCTTTTGTTAGTTTAGAACCCGCATCTGCTCCTGCAATAACAAGATCAGTTTTTTTGCTGACACTGCCTGTAACAATACCACCTAACTCTTCTATTTTCGCCTTTGCTTCGTTACGTGTCAATTGCTCAAGTTTACCAGTTAATACGATTGTTTTTCCTGCAAGAGGATTATCCCCTACAGCTACCTCTACCTTTTTACCTTTATACTTCATATTGACGCCTACTTCAGCAAGGCGCCCGATGACTGCACGTGCATCCTCATTTAAAAAATACTCGACAAGTGATGAAGCCATTTTATCGCCGATTTCGTAAATCGCCACGAGTTGCTCCTCTGTTGCTACCATCACCGCTTCCATTGTTCCAAACTCCTCTGAAACAATTTTCGCAGCCTTTTCACCAACATGTCGTATTCCTAATCCAATTAGTAAACGCTCCATCGAATTTTCCTTAGAAGCCTGGATAGCATTGACTAAATTCGCCGCTGATTTTTCTCCCATACGCTCAAGCTCGACAAGCTGTTTCTCCGTTAAGTGATACAAATCAGAGACATCATGAATTAAATCTGCACGTAATAATTGTTCAACGACCTTATCACCAAGTCCGTCGATATTCATCGCATTACGCGATACAAAATATTTAATGCTCTCCGCGATTTGTGCAAAACATGCTGGATTTACACAACGTAAGGCCACTTCCCCTTCAATACGAATAAGTTCGCTATCACAAACAGGACAATTTTCAGGCATTACATACGGAACTGAGTCCTCAGGTCGCTGCTCCAGTATTACACCGACAACTTGTGGAATAATGTCTCCGGCTTTTCGGATAATGACTGTATCCCCTAGACGAATATCTTTATCACGAATTAAATCCTCATTGTGTAATGATGCACGTTGAACCGTCGTACCTGCCACTTGAACAGGCGATAAAATAGCAGTTGGTGTAACAACCCCTGTTCGCCCAACCGTTAAATCAATATCAAGTAATGTTGTGACTACTTCCTCAGCAGGGAATTTATAAGCAATTGCCCAACGTGGACTCTTTGCTGTATAACCTAGCTCATCCTGCTGGGCATAACGATCCACCTTAATGACAATACCGTCAATTTCATAGGCTAAATTCGGACGGTTTTCAGTCCATTTTTCGATAAATGCTAGTACCTCTTCTATCGTTGAACAGCGTTGACGCTCTTTGTTTGATGGGAAACCTAGTCCCTCTAAATAATCAAGCATCTCTGCATGACCGTCAATACCATATGCCTCACCATCTCCCCCAATTGCATAAATAAAGGTAGATAGTTGACGACTCGCTGCTATTTTAGGATCTAACTGGCGTAAAGAGCCTGCAGCCGCATTTCTCGGATTTGCAAACAATTCTTCTCCATTTTCAGCACGTAGAGAATTCAATTTTTCAAATGATTTTTTAGGCATATACGCCTCACCACGTACTTCAATTGTAAGTGGCTCCTTCAATCGAAGTGGTATTGCTCGAATCGTTTTTAAATTTGCTGTAATATCTTCCCCTACAACACCGTCTCCTCGTGTTGCTCCTTGTACAAAAACGCCGTTTTCGTATTTTAAAGAAATAGCAAGACCATCGATTTTCAGCTCGCAAACATAGGAGAATTTATCACCGATTGCTTGACGCACTTTACGGTCAAATTCACGTAAGTCTTCTTCATTAAAAGCGTTTGATAGACTTAGCATAGGGTAATCGTGCGTCACTTTTTTAAAGCCTTCTACCACCGCTCCACCAACACGTTGTGTCGGTGAATCTGGATAAATAAGTGACGGATTTGCTTCCTCTAATGCAATAAGTTCATGTAATAATTGATCGTAAACACTATCTGCTACGACAGGTTTATCCAATACATAATAGGCATGACCATATTCATGTAACAATTTATTTAATTCAACAACGCGCTGTTCAATTTCGTTCATTTAAGTTCCCCCGGTTACCCTTTTTCAATAGGTGCAAATTGCGCTAGTAATCGCTTAATACCAATAGGTTGTGGAAAGGCAATATCTAGCTCTGTACTATCACCCTCACCTTTTACACTAACAACCATACCTGTTCCCCATTTTTTATGGATTGCTTTGTCTCCAGCCTTCCAGCCAAATTGGTCTCCACCAGTTGTTTGTAAACGAGCTGTTGCAGGCTGTGTTTTCTGAATTGCTCCAAGTGAACGCTTTTGATAGCCACCTGCTGAACGATTGCTAGAGGCAAACGGAACTTCAGGCTTCGCACCACCCTTGGAAACCGATTGTGTAATATCCTCCGAAATTTCACCTAAGAAACGCGAGACATTGTTATAGCTAGAACGACCAAATATCGTACGACTTTGTGCACTCGTTAAATATAAACGTTCTTCTGCACGTGTTATACCTACGTACGCTAAACGACGTTCTTCCTCCATTTCATCCATATCATCAAGTGAACGAGAATGCGGGAAGATATTTTCCTCCATTCCAATGATAAAGACGATTGGGAATTCTAAGCCCTTTGCGGCATGCATTGTCATTAAAATAATATTGCCCTTCGATGCATCATCTTTATCAAGTGCATCTATATCTGCAATTAGCGCTAAATCTGTTAAAAAGGCAACTAAGCTCTTATCATCACTACGCTCCTCGAAAGCCTTTGTTACAGATAAAAATTCTTCAATGTTTTCTAAGCGGCTTTCTGCTTCAATCGTCTTTTCGTTTTGTAGCATTGCACGATAACCAGATTTGTCAATGACCTGCTCTACAATTTCTGTCACCGATAAATATTCTTGCATCTCTGTAAAACCTTTAATCATCGCATAAAATTGCTCAGCTGAATTAGCAGCCTTCCCTGTAAGCCCCATGAATACAAGATCATTCATGGCATCAAAAATTGAGCGCTCTTGATCAATCGCATAGCGCGCCATTTTTTCAAAGGAAGTTGCACCTATACTACGCTTTGGTTCATTAATAATACGAGCAAGTGATAAATCATCATCATTATTGGCAATAAGACGCAAGTAGGCAAGTAAATCCTTAATCTCTTTACGATCATAGAACTTAGTACCACCAACTATTTGATAAGCCATATTAGACTTAACAAGCACTTCCTCCATCACACGAGACTGCGCATTTGTACGATAGAGTATTGCAAAGTCATCAAATGAACGATTTTCTTTTTGAATATGTTGTTGGATTGTTTGTACAACGAATTGTGCTTCCTCTTGCTCGTTATACGCTTTGTACAATACGATTTTTTCACCCTCTGCATTTTCTGTACGCAGTTCTTTTGGATAACGTGTTGTATTATTTTGAATGACGTCATTTGCTGCTTGTAGGATGCGTTTTGTGGAGCGATAATTTTGCTCAAGCATAATGACCTTAGCACTTGGGTAATCCTTTTCGAATGAAAGAATATTGCCAATGTCCGCACCACGCCAACGATAAATCGATTGGTCTGAATCACCGACAACACAAATATTTTTAAATTTCTTGGCAAGCATCTGAACAAGTAAATATTGAGATTTATTCGTATCTTGATATTCGTCTACATGGATATATTGGAATTTATTTTGATAGTATTCAAGCACTTCTGGTACACGCTTGAATAATGTAATAGTCGTCATAATTAAATCATCAAAATCGAGTGATTGATTGCGGCGTAGTCTTTTTTCATACCCTTTATAAACTCGGGCGATTGTTTTTTCGTAAGGATTATTTTCATTGATTTGACCTGCATAATCGTCCGCAGCTATACATTCGTTTTTTGCCGAACTAATCGCATTTAAAATCGCACGAGGTTCAAAACGTTTCGTGTCAATATTTTCATCCTTCATAACATTTTTAACAACTGATAGCTGATCAGTGGAATCTAAAATTGAAAAGTTACGTGATATCCCTAGCTGATCAATATTGCGTCGTAAAATTCGCACACACATGGAGTGGAAAGTCGATACCCACATACTATCGCCAGTTCCATTACCGAGAATGCCATCTATACGCTCTCGCATTTCACGTGCAGCTTTATTTGTAAATGTGATAGCTAAAATCTTTGACGGATATATCTCTTTTTCGATGATTAGGTATGCAATACGATGTGTCAATACACGTGTTTTCCCTGATCCAGCACCCGCCATAATTAGAAGCGGTCCTTCAGTTGTTTTGACCGCATTTTCCTGCTCAGTGTTCATACCTGCTAATAAGTTTTTCGTTAACTGCTCCATTTCGCACCGCCTTACAAACGTTTATTTATCAATTATGCCTCGGCATAATTGCGTCCGGAATCGGCTTTGTGCTTTCACAAAGCACTCCTTTTCGATTCCGTGACATCCGCCGGAGGCTTTAACTTCTTTCAGCAACCTGCTGAAAAAGTTAAATTATATATTATTTTTTACAGCCTTAACAGTCGCAAGTGCAGCTTTTAAATCTTCGTAAATAATATTACCAACTACTACTGTATCTGCATATTTTGCCATCTCTGCTGCTTGCTTAGCAGATGTAATGCCGCCACCGTAAAACAGTCGTGTATTTTTCAGTTCATTTTTAACAGCACTTACAACTTCAATATCACCATAAGTACCGCTATACTCTACATAAAATACAGGTAATCTAAAGAAATTTTCAGCCATACGTGCGTAGGCAACAACATCATCAATGGATAGATCGGTTTTCGCCTTCGTTACTTCCGCTACTTTACAAGTCGGGTTTAAAATACAATAACCTTCAGCTACTAATTCATCCCATACCATAATATCTCCATATTCTTTAATTGCTTCATGGTGTAGATTTTTAATCCACTTTGGATCATCACTATTTAACACGGTTGGAATGAAATAATAGTCATAACCTGGTGTTACCGAATCAATATTAGAAATTTCAAGCGCTATCGGTACTTCAAAGCGTCTTACACGAACAAGCAAATCTAATACGCCATCTAAAGTTACATTGTCTGTTCCGCCAACTATAATAACATCTGTCCCTGATTCGCAAATTCTTTCTAGTGCCTCATCTGAAATATCCTTAGCTGGGTCAAGCTTGAACACATGTCTCCATTCTAAATAATCCATCTATTTTACCACCTATCATTTTCTATCTATTCGTTTACAAGTATAGCTTATGACTGTCTACAAAAAAATGAAAAAGACTGAGCAGAACCTCTACCCAGCCTCTTTACCTACTATTCTTTTGGTGCTTGAAATGGCTTTTCATCTGGATACAAACGACCTAACATTTCATCATATGTATCGTTCCCATAATCAAAGCAACGACGTACACGCGAAATAGTTGCTGTACTTGCACCTGTTTCCTTTTTAATGGATTCGTACGTTTTCTTTAAACGTAGTAAATGCGCAACCTCAAAGCGTTGTGCCAACGATTGAATTTCACTAATCGTACATAAATCATCAAAAAACTTATAACATTCTTCGATGTCTTTCAGCTCTAACACTGCTTTAAATAATTGATCTGTTTGATGCCCACGAATTTTTTCGATTTGCATGCAATCTTCCTCCCTTTAAGGCTGCGTTTTCACCATTGCTTTTAACCCTGGTGAAGTTGGTATGAAGTGAACCCAAGATTTCCCTGGTACTAGCTTCACAAGTTCCCCAGACTCTTCTACAGCCATTGGTATTCCATCAATATTAGCCCATTTGACTTCTCTCATATAGCCATTTTGAAATACATACGCATTTCCACCAGAAGTTAAATCAATTTCTTGGCGCCCCTCATTATCAATCGTCCGATGTTTCATTTCAAAAAATAGAACATTTGCAATAGATAATGTGTCACCTGTTAACATATCCTTTGTGTCAACGCCAGCCGATTGTCGTCCATAACGATTATTTTGATGATCATACAAATACGAATTATGGAAATACTCACTATTTCCGTAGGTAACGTCAACTCGACTTGTTTCAATGCCTATTTTACCACGTTCATCGGGTTCATAAAAAGCCTGACTTACTTTTTCACGGTAACTCATTGAAGCGCCTACTTTTTTCGCCCCATCTACTATATTTTCAGACGTAATATACGAGTTATGCGGAGCAACACGATCTTTCGAACGTTTAAAAAGTGTGCCATCATATTCCATGCCATTTATATTGTCGACTACATCATTAGTAAGCATCGATTTTGCCTCAGGGCTATAGCCATGTGCTACATAAAATGCATCAAAGCCTTTTGCAAGATCAATAAAATAAGATCGAGCACTTCGAACTGGCCCTACAGTTTCTGGAAGTTCACTTTGATACACTGCTAATAAACGCGTAACATCGCCTTCAGCTAGCATTTCATAAATAATATCCGCCGCTTCAATTCCTGATTGCGGACGTGCTTTCGGATGATTATTAATTGTAACCATAATTGGGCGTTGCGTAATTTCTTCCTTCACAGCTTCACCTGTTAATGGAGCAAACTTATCCCCCTGTTGAGCAGGATCTTCCATAACAGTTTCTTCATCAACCTTGTTCGTATCGTCTTCCTTTACTTCCGACGAATCTTTAGAACATCCTCCTATCAACAAAGTACTAAAAGCCATTGCGATAAATAGTTTCTTCGATTTGAACACAAGCATTACTCTCCTTTAATCAATTACACCTAACTGTAATTGTTGTGGCTATACCATAAGGAAGCTTCAACTAACGCATCACTGCTGGTAATAATAACTTATTCTTCATAACATCGAAAATCCCTTTTGGTGTTATCCGGATATATGGTAAATGTGTAGATTGTAAGAATAATAAAGAATAAATGGCGTCTCCTAAGTGGTAACCACGTTCCGCTAATGCTTGTTTTAAGACCTTCTCTTTTTCCGATAGTTCCTTAACATCTCCATCATGTAAAAGTCCACCAATCGTTAATGGAATAGCTGCAATTACTTCACCCTTTTCAGCAAGTACAATCCCACCACGCATTGCCTTCATTTCTTCAAAAGCTGTAATCATATCATCTTTATTTTTTCCGATTAGCAAAATATCGCCTGTATTCGAATATGATGAAGCAAAGCCTTGTACACTAGTAGCAAAACCTTTAATCATCGTGTTAACATGCCAATTGCCATCTCTATTAATAAGCATTAAATAACATTCATCATGATCTGCTAACTGCCCTTCTCTAGTAATTAATGAGTTATATGGTTTGGTAATAACATCATTTACTAACTCAATTCCAAACGGCATCGAAAATTGAAAATCATGAGACGTTAATGAAAAATCTAAGTCAAACGCAGGTAACGCTGAATAGTCAATTGCAGCAAGTCTTTGCACTTGCTCTCCATCGCGTTTTAACCAAACACCCTTCGATAGTACACTCTCAGGAACTGGGTGCCATTCATCTTGTAAAATATTTAAGGAAGCAAATCGACCAGTTGCGATAAAGCCATGTAAGCTGGTCATATTATAATAGCGTGCCACATTATAGGAAGCCATTTGATAAGCATCGATTGGTGCTACACCTGCATCTAAGGCTGCTTGAATACATTTATCCATCACGCCATCTTCATGGAAAGAAGGTGTTGAGCCATCTGTTGTCATCATTAAATGATCAAAAATAGGCAGCTCTTTTTCGACAATTCCTTTTAATAGATGTGGTAAGTCTGGACGTATTGAAGAATAACGCAGCGTTACAGCATATCCTTGCATAATACGTCGCTCCACTTCTTCAACTGTCATCGCTTCATGATCACCATCTGCACCAAGTAACTTCATACGTGCTAAAGTTCGTTCTGATGCGCCAGGGAAGTGCCCTTCTATTTTTTTTCCGTAGCCTTTAGCCATTTGCATGCGATAAAGCATTTGGTCATCTCCATGTAACAACCTTGGCCAGCCTGTTAATTCTCCACCAAGTAAAACATCATCTCGTTCTAACCATTCTAAAATGGACGTATTAGAAAAAATCTCTTCCTCCTGCTCCATCTCAGTTTGCGAATCAAAACGAGTCCACCAATAAAATGAAAACGGTAGTTTTTTCAAATCATCCAAAATTGAAAACGCTTTCTTATTTTCTAAAGATAAAACGAAGCTTAAATTATCTGAAATAAAAGTTGTAGTGCCTAGCTGTCCACAAAAGTCAGCAAAAGATTGTGGATGGTATAACTGGAACGGATGAACATGTGGCTCAATATATCCTGGCACAATTGTTTTATTCGTACAATCGACCACCTCTGCTCCCTCTGATAACGGAGGCATTCTATCACCAGCATAGACAATACGATTTCCTAAAATCCAAATGTTCCCTACTACCCATTGTTTGAGCATGCTATGTAAATAACGCGCATTTTTTAATACAATATCAGGTGCTTTTTTACCATCAATTACAGCTAATTGTTGGCGTAATTCTGTAATTTTCCATACTGGACCCATTCTATTCGCCCCTTCCTAAATTACGTAAAATTTCATCGTGTAAATCCTATTTGAAATCACATACTACTACTGCATAAACGCTTTCTTTCATAAATTTAGTGCTTTATGCAATCATCTTGTTTCAATCGTAACACAGCACTTTCATAAAGCAAAGTGCCCCCCGCTTTATTTTTTCCACAATGACTAAAGGAGGAAATATGATGATGCAGGAAACGAATTTAAGCGAAAAAAATGCCTTCTGTCGCTTTGCAATGGGTACAAGTTTAACGGCATTTGGTATCGCTAAGGTCTCAAGAAATCCTAACTGTACGGCAGGTCGATTGATGATTGCTTTTGGTGCCATGAAAATGGCTGAGGGTATCTTTAAGTATTGCCCGACTAAATCTTTACTGAGCTCAAGTATGGAGAGTGCTATGAACACCAGCAACAATAATAGCAACTCTTTTATGCAAAGTATGCTCAGTGGCCAAAATTCTATGTCATCTGAACAAATCGAAAAACTCATGAAGGATTTCTCCTCTGTTATAACTGGAAATATGTCAGGATCAAGCGCAACTGCGTCAAAGCAATCTGACTCCAGCACTTCCAATCAAACTTCCTCAGAAAGTAAAAGTTCCACAAATAATGCACAAAATCCTTCTTAGTCAAAGGAGCCGTCTCAACTATACAGTTGAGACGGCTTTCACCCTTGTAAATCATACGTTTGAAAACAATAAGAAGTTTCACAGTATGATTAAAATATTTAATTTAGGTTCGATATTAATCATTTTCATTAATTCAAAGGCTCTGATTTCCGCTACGGGCTACTCGCTTTCCTGCGGGCGAACGTCGAGCCGCTTCCTCCGCTATGCTCCGTGCAGGGTCTCGTCTGTCTCGCTTTCCCGCGGGAGTCGAGTAGCCTTACGCTACAATCAGTTAAAAATGGAAATATATTTGCCAAAATAGCAATAAAAAAATCCTTTTATCCCTCAATAATAAAACTTTGGGACGACATTTATTAAAACATTCGCGATGTAAATAAGTTGATCTTCGTTTCGAATGGGCGACTCCTTGGGGATCAGCGTCACAGATGAAACCCCGCAGCGAAGCGACAGCAACAACAAAGCGCCTAGTCGAAACGGAAATCAACCACACGCTATGATAGAAAGCAAAATGTGAAAAAATTATCCTTTTATCGGGCAATTATAAATCTCTATATTTCCCTACTCTATGCGCTTGATATTTATTTTATCATTAACTCAGTCACTACTTAAACGTACGCCAGCCTATATCTTTACGGAAGAAGAAATTGTCCCATTTTTCTGTTGCAATGCCTGCGTATACTTTTTCTTGTGCTTCCTTTAAAGTGGAGGCTTTTGCTCCAACTAATAAAACTCGGCCACCATTCCCTACAAACTTCTCATCTACAAGCTTTGTACCTGCGTGGAATACCGCATGTGAAGCTGATAGAGACTCTAAGTTTGGTAATGCATTGCCTTTTTCAACGTCCCCTGGATAACCTTCTGCGGCAATTACTACACCAAGCATTGCTTCTTCAGACCATTGCAAATCAAATGGCTTTTCATCCATTAATGCCATCATAAATTCGCCAAAGTCAGATGCCATACGTGGTAAAACTACTTGTGTTTCGGGATCTCCGAAGCGTGCATTAAACTCAATCACTTTTGGACCATTTTTCGTTAAAATCAATCCTGCATATAAAATTCCTGTGAACGATACACCATCTGCCTCCATACCTTTCACGGTCGGTTCGACAATTGTCTTATAAGCTTCATCCACTACGTCTTGTGAAATTTGAGGCACCGGGGAATAGGCGCCCATACCACCTGTGTTAGGTCCTTTATCGCCATCATAGGCACGTTTATGGTCTTGAGCAATGACCATTGGATATATGTGACCTTTATGGACAAACGACATAAAGGAGAATTCTTCCCCGTCCAGGAATTCTTCAATGACAACACGTGAAGAGGATTCACCAAAACGTTGGTTCCCAATCATATCCTCTACAGCTGCAATTGCTTCATCTTCAGTCATTGCTACAACTACACCTTTACCAGCTGCCAACCCATCCGCTTTGATCACAATCGGTGCACCTTGCTCTTTAATATAAGCGATAGCCTTTGCAGCCTCAGTAAACGTTTCATGGGCCGCTGTTGGGATATGATATTTATTCATAATATCTTTCGCGTATGATTTACTGCTTTCGATTTGGGCCGCTGCCTTTGTTGGACCAAATACTCGTAAACCGCGAGCAGTAAAGAAATCTACTATACCTTCAGCAAGTGGTTGCTCAGGTCCTACAAAGGTTAAATCTATTGCATTTTCTTTTGCAAATTGTGCAAGACCTGCAAAATCCATCGTATCTATTGCAACGATTTCTGCATCATTTCTCATGCCATCATTACCAGGTGTTACAAATACTTTATTCACAGATGGTGAAATACTAAATTGTTTGGCGATAGCATGCTCACGACCGCCGCTTCCAATGACTAATACTTTCATTTTAGGGAATCCTCCTATTTGTAAGTAAGACCGAGATGAAACAACATCTCGGTCTAGTTTTTAACGTGTTTTAATTAGTGTTTGAAATGACGTACGCCAGTGAATACCATTGCAATGCCGTATTCATTTGCTTTATCGATTGAATCCTGATCTTTTATAGAGCCACCTGGTTGAATAATTGCTGTAATTCCAGCCGCTGCAGCTGCTTCTACAGTATCGCTCATTGGGAAGAATGCATCTGATGCTAACGCTGCACCTTTTGCTTTTTCGCCAGCTTGCTCAAATGCGATTTTAGCTGCTCCAACACGGTTCATTTGGCCAGCGCCAACACCCAGTGTCATTTGAGAATCTGTAACGACGATAGCATTAGATTTAACATGCTTCACAACTGCCCAGCCTAGTTGTAATGCTTCCCATTCTTGTGCTGTCGGTTCACGGTCTGTGACAACTTTAATATCTGCATTAGAAAAGCCGTAGCGATCTGGTTCTTGTACGAGAAGGCCGCCTTCAACTGATACAACATTGAATTTGTCTTGTTTTGCTTGCCCGAAAGGAATTGTTAATAGACGAATATTTTTCTTCTTCGTTAAAATTTCAAGTGCTTCTTGGGAGAAAGCTGGTGCAATAATAATTTCTAAAAATATATGGCTTAATTTTTCAGCTGTTGCTGCATCCACTTCCATATTTAAAGCAATAATGCCACCAAAAATAGACGTTGAATCTGCTTCATATGCTTTATCAAACGCTTCTTCTAATGTTGCACCAGTTCCAACACCACAAGGATTCATGTGCTTTACAGCTACAGCAGCAGGCATTTCAAACTCTTTCACAATTTGCAATGCTGCATTCCCGTCCTGAATATTGTTGTAAGATAATTCTTTACCATGCAATTGCGTTGCATAAGCTAATGAAAAATCAGAACCTAGACGTTTTTGATAGAACGCTGCTTTTTGATGAGGATTTTCACCATAGCGTAAGTTTTGTTTTAATTCATATGTCATTGTTAAGTTCTCTGGGAACTCTTCTTCTGTTAAGTGGTTTGATATATATGAATCATAAGCAGCTGTGTGACGGAAAACTTTTGCAGCTAATTTACGACGTGTTTCAATAGTCGTTGCACCATTAGCTTTCAGTTCCTCTAATACGTTCGCATAGTCATTGCTATCCACAATTACTGTTACATATTGATGGTTTTTTGCTGCAGAACGTAACATTGTTGGACCACCGATATCGATATTTTCGATCGCATCATCCCATGTTACATTAGGCTTTGAAATTGTTTCAACGAACGGGTAAAGATTGACACAAACAATCTCAATTGGCTCAATTCCATGCTCATTCATTTGAGCTTGATGAGAAGCATCGTCAAATTTTCCTAATAGTCCACCGTGAATCATTGGATTTAAAGTTTTTACACGGCCATCTAAAATTTCAGGGAATTTAGTTACTTCATCTACTGCTGTTACGGCAACATGATTGTCTTGTAACATTTTTTTCGTACCACCAGTTGATAAAATTTCATAACCTAATGCTACTAGTTCTTTTGCAAATTCTAAAATACCATCTTTATTGGAAACACTGATTAATGCACGTTTTGTCACAACAATATCCTCCTAATTTTTAGGATCACCACCTAAACGTATGCTTGATTTCCGTTCCGGCTGGGCGCTTTCCTGGGGGCGTCCGATGAGCCGCTTCACTCGCGTTGCTCGCTCCAGGGTCTCGGGCCAACACGACGTTGGTCACGAAGGCGTTATCACAGGATGTGATGCTCTTAGCCTTCGTTCCCCTATCGCTAATCCCCAAGGAGTCGCCCAGCCTCCACTCCAATCAACTTACTTACATAGTAGACGTTTTAACAAAAGTCATCCACAACTTTTGGTGATGAACCAATTTTTATCGTGTTTGCCACGAAAATGTCTTGCTATTATTGATAGAGTAGAGTTAGGCTGTATTGTTCCAGAAACCTAACTCCTCACCACTGAATTACTTTAACAATTGCTGTAAAGCTTTTGTATATAGTACATGCTCTTCCCTATGAATTGCCGCTTCTGTTGCCTCACGGTCACCTTCAACGACTTGAACTGCCGCTTGTGCAATAATAGGCCCTGTATCCATACCTTCATCTACAAAATGGACTGTTACCCCAGTTATCTTGACTCCGTGTTCCATCGCTTGACCAATGGCATCTTTACCTGGGAAGGCCGGCAATAGTGAAGGATGAATATTCACAATGCGCTGAGGGTAGGCAGTTAGCAATACCTCACTAATTAAGCGCATATAACCTGCAAGCACAATCCATTCTACATGACGTTCGTGAAGAGCCTCGATAATAGCAGTTTCGTAATCTGCTTTTGATGAAAACTCTTTCGGACTTAAAGCAAGCACTGGAATACTATAGTTTTCAGCACGTGTCACTACATATGCGCTAGGCTTGTCTGTCACAACAAGTTCAATCTTTGCATGTAGTTCGCCACGTTCAATGGCATCTTGAATAGCTTGAAAGTTACTGCCGCTACCTGAAGCAAAAACGGCAATTTTAGTCGGTGCAGTCATTACACTAAACTCCCATCATGTGAGCCATTGAATACAACACCTTCGCCTTTCACAACGCGACCAATTTTGTATGCTTTTTCACCATTTGCCTCTACTGTTGCAAGCACTTTATCTACTTCAGCTGCAGGTACAGCTAACACAAAGCCAATGCCCATGTTAAAGACATTATATAAATCCTTGTCCTCTAACTGTCCTTTTTCTTTTAAAAACTCAAAAATGCGTAAGACTGGCCAAGAACCTAAGTCAATTTCAGTTGCTAAACCTTCTGGCATCATACGTGGTAGGTTTTCATAAAAGCCACCGCCCGTTACATGGGCACAGCCATGAACGTCTGCTGCTTTTAAAGCTGCAAGTACAGGTTTCGCATATAATTTTGTTGGCACTAACAAGGCTTCTCCTATAGGACCAAGATCCTCGTAGCCTTCCACAATCGAATCAACAGCGTACTGATTATCTGCAAAGACAATTTTTCGCACTAATGAGTAACCGTTTGAATGCACCCCACTTGAAGCAATACCAACAAGTACGTCACCCTCCACGATGTTCTCACCTGTTACGATAGCTGATTTTTCACAGGCGCCCACTGCAAAACCAGCTAAATCATACTCATCTTCTTCATAAAGACCTGGCATCTCTGCAGTTTCACCACCGATTAATGCCGCACCAGATTGCACACAGCCATCTGCAACGCCTTTTACAATTTGCTCAATTTTCGCTGGCTCTGCCTTGCCAAGGGCTACATAATCTAAAAAGTACAATGGTTCTGCACCTTGCGCTACGATATCATTGACACACATCGCTACACAGTCCACACCAATTGTGTCATGCTTGTCCACCATAAACGCTAGCTTTAGCTTTGTCCCAACACCATCTGTACCTGAAATAAGAACAGGTTCCTTAAGATTTAGTTCTGACAAGTCAAACATACCACCAAAACCACCGAACGTGCCCATCACACCTAGACGGTTTGTACGTTCAACGTGAGACTTCATTCGTTTTACGGCTTCGTAGCCTGCTTCAATATTTACACCTGCTTGTTCATATGCTTTTGACACGCAGAGTTCCTCCTTATCATCCAAATCTAGATCTGTCATCATTGCTAGATGTATTTAGATGTTTTTCTTAACGTAATAGTTCTTTTTCATGCGGTAAGATTGTATCTGGGAAAATTTCTGTTGGATATTTACCTGTAAAGCATGCTAGGCATAATCCTCGGTTTTCATCTTCATAAGGTCTTGCAATCGTCTCCACCATGCCCTCAACGGAAAGAAATGTTAGTGAATCAGCTCCGATAGTTTCACGGATTTCATCTACATTGTGGCTAGAAGCAATCAATTCTTCATGTGTTGAAGTATCGATGCCATAATAGCAAGGATCCGTCATCGGTGGCGAAGAAATCACAACATGAACTTCTGCTGCCCCTGCATCTTTTAACATTTTTACAATACGTCGTGAAGTTGTACCACGAACAATCGAATCGTCCACCATCACTACTCGTTTACCTTTTACGACTTGAACAACTGGAGAAAGCTTCATTTTCACACCGCGTTCACGTAATTCCTGTGTCGGTTGGATAAATGTACGGCCTACATAACGATTTTTAATAAGACCTAGTTCATATGGAATTCCGCTTTCCTCTGCAAAGCCGATTGCTGCTGAAATACTTGAGTCAGGGACACCTGTAACAACATCAGCTTCAATATGTGCACATTCACGAGCAAGCTGTTTTCCCATACGTTTACGCGCCATGTGGACGTTAATACCATCAATATCAGAATCAGGACGTGCTAAATATACGTACTCCATCGCGCACATTGCACGTTTATCCATCTCTACAAAACGATCAGATTTTACACCTTCATCGTTAATAATTAATAACTCACCAGGTTCAACAGAACGAACAAATTCTGCACCTATTAAATCAAATGCACAAGTTTCAGAGGCCACAACCCAACCATCTCCTAGCTTTCCAAGAGATAATGGACGTAAACCATGTGGATCACGTGCGACAAGCATTTCATCTTTAGTCATAATTAAGAACGAGTAAGCACCCTTTAATAATGAAAGGGCATTTTTCACCTTTGCACGGAATGGTGAAAGCGAGCTTTTCTTAATAAGATGCCCAAGCACTTCAGTATCAGAGCTAGAATGGAAAATACTACCTTGACGCTCTAAATACTGTTTTAAGTGCGCTGCATTGACTAAATTACCGTTATGAGCAATTGAAAGGCTACCAGTTGACGAGTGGAATAATAACGGCTGTACATTTTCAATACCGCCACCTCCAGCAGTCGTATAACGGACATGGGCAATTGCTGCTTTGCCGTCCACTGCCTTTAATTTGTCTTCGTTGAAAACATCATTAACTAGTCCTTCGCCTTTCACCGCGCGAAGATGCTGACCGTCAGAAACGACGATTCCAGCGCCTTCTTGGCCACGGTGTTGAAGAGCATGAAGCCCGTAATAACTAAGGTGTGCTGGATTTGGGTTACCCCAAATACCAAACACCCCACATTCTTCGTTTAAGCCTCTGAGTTCAGCAAGCATGGGATTGCTCCTTTCCAATTAGAACGGAATTCCTCCACTGTACCTTCTACAAGCACACCGTTGTCACCGTTGATTTTAACAAGCGCATCGTTTGTTACGACACCAATTTTCTTTGCGTCTTTTACAATTTCTACAAATGCAGATGCATTTTCTTCTTTCACTGTTACAACGAAACGAGATTGTGTTTCACTGAATAATGCTGTTGTAGCAGAGCCTGTTAATGTCACATCAAGACCTAAGTCATTAGCGCCAAATGTTGTTTCAGCTAGCGCCACTGCAAGACCACCTTCTGCTACATCATGTGCAGATTGTACGATTCCTGCTTTAATTGCTTTAAGTAATGCTTGTTGACGGGCAGCTTCGATCTGTAGGTCAATCGCTGGTGCTTTCCCTGAAATAACCCCATTATTGAATAATTTTTGAAGTTCCGAACCACCGAATTCAGTTTTTGTATCGCCGACCACAAATACTACATCACCAGCAGCTTTTACTTCTTGAGTTGTTACATGTGCTAAATCTTCAATTAGTCCAACCATACCGATTGTTGGTGTTGGGTAAACCGCTTCACCAGAACGTTCGTTATAAAGAGACACGTTACCACCGATTACTGGTGAATTCAGTGCTGTACAAGCCGCTGAAATACCATCAGCTGATTTTTCAATTTGCCAGAAGATTTCTGGTTTCTCAGGATTGCCGAAGTTCAAGCAGTCAGTAATCGCTAATGGTGTACCACCAGTTGCTACGATATTACGAGCTGCCTCAGCTACTGCAATGGCACCGCCTACTTCTGGATCTAGGAAAATATAACGAGAGTTACAGTCTGTAGTCATTGCTAATCCTTTGTTCGTACCGCGCACACGGATAACGGCTGCATCAGAACCTGGCGCAACGACTGTTGATGTACGAACTTGATAATCATATTGATCGTAAACCCATTCTTTTGAAGCAACTGTTGGCGCTTTTAAAAGTGCATTTAATGTTTCTTTGTAATCTGTTACCGCTGGTTCTGTGTTTTCCATCGCCTGGAACTCTGCATAGTAAGCAGGCTCTGCAGATGGCTTATGATAAACTGGTGCATCTTCTGCCAGTGCATCAGCAGGTACTTCCGCTACAACTTCACCGTTATGTAAAAGGCGAAGCATTTTATCATCAGTCACTCGACCAATTGCCACAGCATCTAAATCATATTTATCGAAAATCGCTTTAATTTCATCTTCGCGACCTTTTTTCACAACAAGTAGCATACGCTCCTGAGATTCAGATAACATCATTTCATATGCTGTCATACCTGTTTCACGTTGAGGTACTAAGTCTAAGTTCATTTCTACACCAGAACCAGCCTTAGAAGCCATTTCTGCTGATGAAGAAGTAAGACCAGCAGCACCCATGTCTTGAATACCTACTAGAGCGTCAGATTTTACAACTTCTAAACATGCTTCAAGTAAAAGTTTCTCCATAAATGGATCTCCTACTTGTACTGCAGGACGTTGGTTCTCAGATTCTTCAGTTAACTCCTCAGAGGCAAATGTTGCACCATGGATACCGTCACGACCTGTTTTAGCACCAACATACATGACTGTATTCCCTACACCAGCTGCGATTCCACGTTGAATATCTTTGTGGTCAATTAAACCTACACACATTGCATTAACTAATGGATTACCTTCATAGCAAGGATCGAATTGAATCTCGCCACCTACTGTAGGAATTCCGATACAGTTACCATAGCCTGCGATACCAGCAACAACTTCTTCAAATAAATATTTACCACGTGCTGACTTTAATTCGCCAAATCGTAGTGAGTTCAGCATTGCAATTGGACGCGCACCCATTGAGAAAACGTCACGGATAATACCACCAACACCTGTGGCAGCACCTTGATAAGGCTCAATTGCTGAAGGATGGTTATGCGATTCCATTTTAAATACAACTGCTTGTTCATCACCAATGTCTACGATACCAGCACCTTCACCTGGACCTTGTAAAACTTGTGGACCCTTCGTAGGGAATTTACGTAACACTGGTTTTGAATTTTTGTATGAGCAGTGCTCAGACCACATTACTGAGAAAAGACCTGTCTCTGTCCAGTTTGGTAGACGTCCTAAAATACCTTCTACCATTGCAAATTCTTCGTCTGACATTCCCATACCAGCGTATAGCTTTTGATCTTTAATTTGCTGTGCTGTTGGCTCAAACTTAGTTGTTGACATGATTTTCCCTCCACTGCTTCACAATTGATTTAAATACTGCTAGACCGTCTGCTCCGCCCACCAGTGCATCAACAGCTCGCTCTGGGTGAGGCATCATACCTAGTACATTGCCGCGCTCGTTTATAATCCCCGCGATATCTTCTAAAGAACCGTTTGGATTTTCGCCTGAGTATGTAAACACGATTTGATTGTTATCTTTTAATGCTTGTAAAGTTTCCTCGTCACAGTAGTAGTTACCTTCACCATGTGCAATTGGAATATTGATTACTTGACCTTGCTCATATTGGTTTGTGAATAATGTATTATTGTTTTCAACTTTAAGCTGGATTGTGCGGCACATGAATTTCAAATTTTTGTTTCGAAGTAATGCACCTGGTAATAAACCTGCTTCAGTTAGGATTTGGAATCCATTACATACTCCTAATACCGGCTTCCCAGCATCAGCTGCCTTTTTGACCTCTGCCATAATATTAGATTGATTGGCCATCGCACCACAGCGAAGGTAATCTCCGTATGAGAAGCCTCCCGGTACTAAAATACCATCAAAGCCACTTAAATCTGTTGCTGTATGCCATACATATTCTACTTCTTCACCTAGCTCGTCTTTAATCGCATGATACATATCGATATCACAGTTTGACCCAGGGAACACGAGTACTGCGAATTTCATGATTAGTTAGCCTCCTCGACTTCGTAACGGTAGTCTTCGATTACAACGTTAGTTAAAACCTTTTCACACATTTCTTTTACTAGAGTATCAATATCACGTTCTGTATCTTTAATTGCTAGTTCAAGATATTTACCAATACGTAAATCTTCTACTTCAGCGTAACCCATTTTCACTAAAGAACCTTGTACAGCTGAACCTTGTGGATCAAGAATGCTCTCACGTAATGTTACGTAAATTTTAACTTTTTTCATTGTTATTTGCCTCCGAGTCTAGAAAGTATAATAGTATAAACTTCAGTTAAATTACCAAGGTCTCTACGAAAGACATCTTTGTCTAACTTTTGCTTTGTAGTTGCATCCCAAAGTCTGCATGTATCTGGTGATATTTCATCTGCCAACAGTACATTTCCATCATTGTCACGTCCAAACTCTAATTTAAAGTCAATTAGTGTAACGTTGACATCTGCAAATATAGGTTGCATAACTTCGTTAACTACAATTGCTCCATCATAAATGGCTGTCACTTCCTCAGGTGTTGCAAGATCAAGTACGTCAATATGCTCCGTCGTAATGAGCGGATCGCCTAGTTCATCGTCTTTATAATAAAACTCAACGATTGGGCGTTTTAATGGTGTACCTTCCTCCAAACCGAGACGTTTCGCTAAGCTACCTGCTGCTTTATTACGAACTACGACCTCTATAGGAATAATATCTACCTTTTTTACAAGCTGCTGCGTATCAGATAATTGTTTCACGAAATGTGACGCAATTCCGTTAGCTTGCAATTTTTCGAAAATTAGAGAGGTAATGCGATTATTTAATACGCCTTTACCTTCAATTTCTTCTTTTTTCTCACCATTAAATGCTGTTGCACTATTCTTGTATTCAACGAGTAACACATCTGGCTCCTCTGTTGTATACAATTTTTTTGCTTTACCTTCATACAAAAGTTGACCTGTAGTCATTTCGTTACTCCCCCTGATATTATGAAATACACGCGTATTGTTCAGAATTGAATCGTATACGATTCAATTCTGTAACATCCGCTAGTGGCTCTACTCAATCAATGTTAGTTAAGTCCAAGACGCTCAAAAATCATATCTACATGCTGTAAATGGTAGTTGTAGTCGAAGCACTCATCAAGCTCTTCTTTCGTTAAATACGATGTGATTTTTTCACTTGCATCGACTAACGTACGGAACTGAACTTGCTCATCCCACGCCTGCATCGCTAAAGGTTGTACTGTATCATACGCTTCCTCACGCACTAACCCTTTATCGATAAGTGCTAATAAGATGCGTTGAGAGTAAATTAGACCAAAAGTGCGACCCATATTACGTTTCATGTTTTCAGGGAATACTGTTAAGTTTTTCACAATGTTACCGAAGCGATTTAACATATAGTTAAGTGTAATTGTTGCATCCGGTAAAATAACACGCTCTGCAGATGAATGTGAAATATCACGCTCATGCCATAATGCTACGTTTTCATAAGCCGTTAGCATATAGCCACGCATTAAACGTGACATACCAACCATGTTTTCAGACCCGATTGGATTTCGTTTATGAGGCATCGCTGACGAACCTTTTTGCCCTTTTGCAAATCCTTCCTCAACTTCACGTGTTTCAGATTTTTGCAAGCCTCGAATCTCTGTTGCAAATTTCTCTATTGATGTTGCGATTAATGCCAACGCCCCAAAATACTGTGCATGGCGATCACGTTGTAATGTTTGTGTTGAAATAGGTGATGCTGTAAGTCCTAATTTAGCGCATACATATTGCTCAACTCGAGGATCGATATTGGCATATGTTCCAACTGCACCAGACATTTTTCCTGTTTCAATTACTTTTGCTGCTGCTTCAAAGCGCTCTAAGTTACGCTTCATTTCTTCATACCATAAAGCTAATTTTAAGCCGAAAGTTGTTGGCTCAGCATGAACACCGTGTGTACGTCCCATCATGACCGTATGCTTATACTCTTTCGCTTTCGCTGCTATAATGTCAATGAAATTCATGATGTCTTTACGTAGAATATCATTTGCTTGTTTAATTAAAAAAGAAAGGGCTGTATCGACTACGTCCGTTGAAGTTAAACCATAGTGCACCCATTTTCGCTCATCACCAAGTGTTTCAGATACGGCACGAGTGAATGCTACAACATCATGACGTGTTTCTTTTTCAATCTCTAAAATACGATCCACATCGAATGAAGCATTTTCACGGATTTTAGCTACATCTTCTTTTGGAATGTCGCCTAATTCTGCCCAAGCCTCACATGCTAAAATTTCAACCTCTAGCCAAGCTTGATATTTATTTTGTTCTGTCCAAATTGCGCCCATTTCGGGTCTTGTGTAACGTTCGATCATTGCGTTTCTCCTTCTATTCTGGCCAAATACCAGAACTCTCGATTTGTTGTAGTGTTTCTTCTAAGTTTTTCGTCATAATCGTTACGTGGCCCATCTTACGGTTCACCTTAGCTTCAGCTTTCCCATAAAGATGTATAGACCATTCAGGATATTTAGCAATTGAGTTACTAAGTGGCATGACATGTTGCCCTAAAACATTTATCATAATTGATGGTGCCCAAAGTTGTGGTTTACGCAATGGCCAACCACAAATAGCGCGTATATGCTGATGGAACTGTGAAACATTACATGCTTCTATTGAATAGTGACCTGAATTATGAGGTCTTGGTGCTAATTCATTAATAACAATTCCACCATCTTCTAATACAAACATTTCTACTGCTAATGTGCCCACTAAATTTAAGTAATCAGCTATTTTCAAAGCTTCGCGCTCTGCAGCCTTTGCTGTTTTCTCTTTTATACGAGCTGGCACGATCGTTTCATGTAAAATATGATGAACATGAATATTTTCTCCAACTGGCTGACAATATGATTCACCATTACCGTTTCTTTGAACAATGACAGACACCTCTTTAACGAAAGGTACAAATCCCTCAACAATACATTGTGAATGAGAGAAAAGCCCATTTGCTAACGATAGGTCTTCTGCAGATTTTAAAAGCTGCTGTCCCTTGCCATCGTAACCACCTCTTGCTGTTTTGACTATACAAGGATAACTAATCATATCGATATTGGCTAGTAATTCTTCATATGTATTTACAACCAAATAAGGGGCTACCGGACAACCTGCGTTCATAATCGCTTCTTTTTCAGTCACACGGTTCTGTGTAATGCGTACTAGCTCTGCTCCTTGTGGTACGTAAGCCATGTGTGTTAAACGTTTTAAGCCATCATAATCGATGTTTTCAAACTCATACGTTATAACGTCACTTACCTCAGCAAGTTCTTCTAAAGCTGCCTCATCATCATATGGTGCTACAATACGAACATCCGCAACCTGTCCACATGGTGAATCCATTAATGGTTCAAGAACAGCAACTTTAAAGCCGGCCTCTTTTGCAGCAAGTGCCATCATACGACCAAGTTGCCCTCCTCCGATAATGCCTATCGTCTGCCCTGGATAAATTATCTTTGTCACACTAAGTCACCTGTGCTTTCCAGTACTTGTTGCTTCGTGGCTTCACGTCTAGCATCTAGTTTATTAGCAAGCTGTGCATCTGTTGTCGATAAAATTTGTGCTGCAAGCAAGCCTGCATTCGTCGCTCCTGCTTTGCCAATCGCTACTGTTGCTACAGGTACACCTCCAGGCATTTGAACGATTGATAATAGTGAATCAAGACCGTTAAGAGCACGAGATTGCACAGGTACTCCGATTACCGGTAACGTTGTTTTAGCTGCTACCATTCCTGGTAAATGTGCAGCTCCACCTGCACCAGCGATAATTACTTGAATTCCTCGCTCACGTGCTGATTCTGCATACTCAAACATTAAGTCAGGAGTACGATGTGCAGACACTACCTTTTTCTCGTATGGTACTTGTAATTCATCTAAAATATCACATGCATGTTTCATTGTTTCCCAGTCACTTGAACTCCCCATAATGACACCGATTTTCGGATTCATGATTGTCGCTCCTTTTTAACGTTAGAAAAATGATCAAATATATTAAAGCTACTACAATTCTTTACTTAATCAATTAGGCCTCTGCATAATTGCGTCCGAAATCGGTTTTGTGCTAGCACAAAGAACTCCTTTCCGATTTCCGTGACATCCGCCGGAGGCTTTAACTTATATCAGTGGATGTTACACCCTCTGATCTAAATTAAACAAAGAAAATCCTCAAATAAACTACTCCCTACCATACACGTGAAAGCAGCTTACTTGAGGACTTATTATGAAAAGAATATGCGAATGTACATTTCTGTACACACACCCTTCCGTAACATGCCAAAAGTGCTTTCCCGCATAGTCCGGCATTTACGGTGCCGGGTAGAGACACTAGAGCCAATCCTCTAGCATATATGTGGGATTTATTTGTTTTTCCTTCTCACATTTTAACAAGTCATTCCACTATCGTCAATGCAAAAATGCGAACATTTTATTTTAGGTATTTATAAACGTTCGGATTTTAGTCAAAATCACTCGGATTCTTGGCAGTTCATCGCTTTAAATTGTATTTTTTGACGCAAATACGTTGGTTCTCCATTGACTAAGTGAAAAATAGGTTCTTCTTTTCTTCCCACTGCCATATAGCCATCTTGACGCATTCTTTCCAAACAATCTTCAATTGACTCATTTTCTTCTACTTCATACCAAATTTGCTTTTTTCCCAAATCTTTCTTCCTTTCGATCTTGTATCCAATAATTTTTTCCTCTTATGAGTTTCATTATACCTTTAGTTTGACCCATTAGTATGTTTGATTTGTTAATAAAATGCTCTTCACCCTAACGTTAGGTTGATTTCCATTCTGACTGGGCACTTTCCTGAGGGTGTCCGATAAACCGCTTGCGCCAGTAGTTGTGAGAAAGAGAAGCCTCAGCAACGACGCGATGTTGGTCACAAAGGCGTTCTCACAGGATGTGATAGGTTTAACCTTCATTCCCTTTCTGGCTCTCTACAGGGACTCGTCTGTGACGCTATTTCGCAAGGAGCCGAACACCTTCACTTCAACTATTTGGTAATGGTCTACGTTAAATAAATGCCATTCTTAACTTTTGGTAATCTGTGCTTTACAGTTACAATTTTAAAAAAAATTAAAAGAACTGCAGAGACAATATCTGCAGTTCTTTATTAAGGTGTTGAAACCCCATTACGTATACACCTAAGAAAAGGAACAATAAAAAATATTAAGCACAATAAGAACTCGACGAAAATCAGCTTTAATGCCAAAAATCGCACTAATTATTCCTAGTCCTCCTAGATATATATTATAGATACAAACAATTTTCAACTACATAATTTGCTAGTAAAACTTGCCCTATTTCATTCTTTGAGCAATAAGTGATGGATATATTTTATATATTGAGGCGATGCACACTGTGAGGCTTCCGTTTGAAACGTTCTGGCGACCGACTACGCATATTTTCAAGCATCTCAGCAAGTTGTACGACGTTCTATCCACCTATTCGTTAGATTCCTATCTGTAGCCTTTGTTTCTATAGACAGAATGAGTAGCTTCCTCCATAAACACTACACAGACAGTCTGCTATGCCAGTTTTCTCGGCAGGAGTGTCGCTCCATTATAGTCATTTCTCGACGTATAGTATACAACCTATTTTTTCATTATGTGAATTTTAACTTTTAATAATTTTATCTTTTTATAAAACAAAAAAGCCGAGGAATATATCCTCGACTTTTTAAGGTGCCTAGCGACGTCCTACTCTCACAGGGGGAAGCCCCCAACTACCATCGGCGCTAAAGAGCTTAACTTCCGTGTTCGGTATGGGAACGGGTGTGACCTCTTTGCCATCATCACTAGAC